>JBDSMX010000060.1:0-35351 GCA_039915645.1 Gemmatimonadales bacterium
GACGTGGTGGCCGCTGCGTCGAGGCGACCGTCATCCGGAGCCCCGAGCAGGACATTGCCCCGGAGGGTGTCGGAGAAGAGGAAGGTCTCCTGTGGCACCGCTCCGATTGCCGCCCGCAAATCGGCCAGCGACAGTGCCCGGATATCCACGCCGTCGAGCAGGATGCGACCTCGCGACGGATCGTAGCTTCGCAGCAGCAATTCCCCGATGGTGGATTTGCCACTTCCGGTCGCACCAACGATGCCGAGGACCTGTCCGGCGGGGAGGTCGAAGGAAATCTCCTGCAACACCCAGCCTCGGGATTCGGCGCCGGGGTACTGGAACCAGACCCCCTCGAAGGTGACGCGACGCGGGCCTGATGTTGCTGGAAGCAACGTCGGATGTGTCGGGGAGGTCACGTCGGGCGTCACCGCGAATAGTGCTTCAATTCGGGACGCAGCGGCGTCGCCGCGCTGCAGCAGCGAGATCGCCCAGCCGAGTGCGATCATCGGCCAGACCAGGGTTGCCAGATAGACGCCGAAGGCGACGAAGCCGCCGACCGTGATCTTCCCGCTGAGAACGCCTTGTCCGCCGAGGACCAGGGCGATCACGGCACCGATGCCGCCGAGCATGCCGAGGAGCGGATTGAAGAAGCCCTGGGCGCGCGCGAGGGCGAGGTTGCGGCGAATGTATTCGCGATCGAGACGGTGGAATACCCGGCTCTCCGCCGATTCCTGGGCGTATGCCCGCACGATGCGGACACCGGCAAGATGTTCCTGAACGAAGGCGGAGATGTCGCCGAAGTGATCCTGCACCGCCATCGACCGGCGATGCACTTCGCCACCGAGCACCACCATCGCGAGGGGCAGGCCCAATGTCGGGAGCAGCGCCCAGAGGGTGAGTGACGGCGAGATGGCGAGCATCGCGGGAACGATCATCGCCGTGCGGACCGTGGTGTCGACCAGGTACATCACCGCGGGCCCGGCCACCATGCGCAACGCCATCAGATCGTTGGTGGCACGAGCCATCAGGTCGCCCACGGGGTGCTGCTGGTAGAAGGGCGCCGAAAGGCTCATGAGGTGGCTGAAGAGGTCGTCACGCAGGTCGGTTTCCACCCGGCGCGAGGCTCCATTCAGCAGCAGGCGCATGCCGAACCGGAGCAAGCCGCCCAGGCAGGCGAGGCCGATAACCCACAGCGCTGCGCGGCGCACGCTGTCGGAAGAGCCGGCGATGACGGCATCGATACCGTGCTGCACGTAGCGCGGACCGAGGGTAGCGAAGAGATTGGAGCAGAGCAGGCAGGCAAACCCTGCCAGGTAGGTCGCCTGATAGCGGCGGAAATACGGGAGGAGTCGGCGCAACGCTCGCATCCCGGCAATGTAGGCAGAAACGGTTCAACCTTCACGCAGGAGCAGCATTTCATGAACGGGAAACTGACCATCCTCACTCTGGCTGTGCTCGCCATGGGCGGATGCAGCAAGGACAAGACGGATGCAATGGCCGCTCGCGACAGCATGGCCGCGCGGGATTCACTCGTCCCGATCGGGGATGCCCAGCCACTCGGTGACACCGCCCTCAAGCCGGTCAAGCCGGAAACGGTGTACGTCGCCAAGAAGCCGACGCCCAAGCCGGTCGTGAGGAATCCGAACCCGGCGCCCGCTCCGGCTCCCGCGCCATCGGCTCCGGCGCCACGCTCCGGCGTGCTCGCGTCGGGATCGTCGTTCACGGCGTCGGCGGTGGACTCGGTCCATTCGCACTACACCAAGGTCGGCGACCTGATCCGGGTTCGGGTGAGCAATGACGTGACCGGCGCCAATGGCCGGGTCGTCATTCCGGCTGGCTCGATCGTGACGCTCGCCGTGACCGACATCGGGCAGGCGAAGAATCGCGGCGAGAAGGGAACGCTGTCGATGTCGGCGCGGAGTGTCGAGATCAACGGGTCGTCCTACCCGATCTCGGCGAACGCGTCAGACTATGCCTATGAGATGAAGGCGCGCAACGTGGGCGTCGAGGAAGTGGCCAAGACTGGAGCCGGCGCGGCGGCCGGTGCCATCGTGGGTCGCGTGATCGGTGGCAAGACCGGCACCATCATCGGTGCCGTCGGTGGTGCCGCTGCCGGCGGAGCGATTGCCGCGAAGAGCGCCAATCGCGACATCATTGTGCACGCCGGCAACAGCGTCACGCTCACGCTGCGGGATGACTTCTCCCGCTAGCAAGAGTCAGTAACCCGAGGGGCCCCCGCCAAGGCGGGGGTCACTCACCCCCTGCCAACGCTTCCCCAGCCGCACGATTCCCTCGACATCGCCGCCACCGCCCATCCGGATCTGGTGGCCCATCGCCTTCAGCGAATCCATCACGGCTTCGGTGAAGCCGCCGGACTCGAGCTGGATCCGATCGGGTAGCGCCTGATGGTGCAGCCGCGGCGCCGAGATGGCATCCGCCAAGGTCATGTGATGATCGATGTAGTTGCTGATCACGTGATACACCTGGGTGATGATCGTCGGGCCGCCGGGCGTTCCCACCACCATCTCGAGCGACCCTCGCGGATTGACGACGATGCTCGGCGTCATCGCCGAGAGCATTCGCTTCCCTGGCTTGATCGCGTTGATCTCGCCCTGCACCAGGCCGTACATGTTGGGCTTGCCTGGGGCGGTGGCGAAGTCGTCCATCTCGTCGTTGAGCAGGAAGCCGGCGCCAGTGACCACCACATGCGAGCCGTACGAGTTGTTGAGCGTCGTGGTCGTGGAGACCGCGTTGCCTTCGGCATCGACGACAGAATAGTGCGTCGTGCTGCTGCCTTCGCGAATGCTCGGGTCGAAGGGCGGTGTGGGCGTTGCGTGCAGCGGATCGATCGCCGCGCGCATTTCGGCCGCGTGCGACTTCGAGAGCAGGCGCGGCAAGTCGAGCTTCTCGAAATCAGGATCACCGAGGAATCGATTCCGGTCGGTGAAGGCGCGACGCATCGCCTCGGCCTCGCGGTGCAGCAACGCGGTCGAGCCGAACGGCGGCAGCGGGGAATACCCTTCCATGATGTTGAGGATCATCGCGAGCGTGACACCACCCGATGAAGCCGGCGGCATCGACCAGATCGTGAAGCCGCGGTAATTGATCTTGATCGGTTCCCGCCACTTCGCCACGTAGCCGGCGAGATCGGCCTCGGTAATGATGCCGCCGCCCCGTGCCATTTCATCGACGATCGCCTTGGCAACCCATCCCTTGTAGAAGCCGTCGCGGCCGCGATCGCGGATGGCCCGCAACGTCTTCGCCAGATCGGGTTGCTTGAAGATCGTGCCGGCCTGCGGCTCCTTGCCGTCGACCAGGAATGCCTTCGCGGAGCCGTCGTACTGCTTGAGTCGGTCCATCGCACTGCGGAAGGAACGGGAGCGGTAGTCATCGACGAGGTAGCCTTCGGCCGCGAGCTTGATCGCGGGTGCGATCACCCGTTCCAGGGAGATCCGACCGAAACGACGATGCGCTTCGAGCATGCCGGCGACGGATCCCGGGACGCCCGAGGCGAGTGCGCCATAGAGACTCTTTTCCGAGGGTTCGCCCTTGGCATCGAGATACATGTCACGCGTTGCCTTGGCCGGCGCCGTCTCGCGGTAGTCGAGGGTGTAGACCTTCCCGTTCTTCATCCGCATCACCATGAAGCCACCGCCGCCAATGTTCCCGGCCTGCGAATGCACCACGGTGAGTGCGAACCCGACCGCCACGGCGGCATCGACCGCATTGCCGCCTTGCTTGATGATGTCGCGACCGACGTCGCTCGCGATCGGCGAACCCGACGCCACCATGGCATGATCGCCTTCCGCCACTCGCGCCTTGCCGGCGAATCGCCAGCTGCTCGGGAGAATGGTCGGTTGCTGCGCCGGGGCCGCCGTGACGGCGAGGGCGCACAACAGGAGCAACGGGGTAAGCCACGGACGGCGGATGGCAATCACGGCGACCTCGGGATGCAGCAATGTCGGGGAGATGGAGTTGTTGCCCTGTGGGGCAGGTCGTAAGTTAAGCATCCTGTCGTCTCCCGCCACTCGCCGTCCCGGTTTCCCGATGACCGATCCTGCCTCCCCGATCCGTGCCACGGAACGCCGCAATCCTCGCTCCGCCGCGGTCGACACCTTCGATGCCGCGCAGCTGGTGGCATTGTTCGTGGCCGAAGACAGCAGCGTGCCGCTCGCGGTGGGGCGGGAGTCGGCGGCGATCGCAGCGGCGATGACGCTGATCGAGACCGCGTTCCGGCGCGGCGGTCGGCTCTTCTACATCGGCGCCGGGACGTCGGGGCGCCTCGGAGTACTGGATGCGTCCGAGTGCCCGCCGACCTTCGGGACGCCGCCCTCAATGGTCCAGGGAATCATCGCCGGTGGCTACGATGCGCTGGTCCGTTCCGTGGAAGGAGCAGAAGACGACCGTGATGCCGGCACCGCCGCAATCGACGAGCGCGCGCTCGGTTCCGACGATGTGCTGGTCGGCATTGCAGCGAGCGGGACCACGCCCCTTGTTCGCGGCGCCCTCGTGCGGGCGAGGGCGCGTGGTGCGGCGACCGTCTTCGTGACCTGCGCGGCGCCGTCGACCGATGTGGTGCCGCATTGTGACGTGATTATTCAGGTCGATGTCGGGCCGGAAATTGTTACGGGCTCGACGCGGCTCAAGGCCGGTACCGCCACCAAGCTGGTGCTCAACATGTTGACCACCGGTGCCATGATCCGGATCGGCAAGACCTACGGCAATTTGATGGTCGACCTGCAGGCGACCAACGCCAAGCTGCGCGAACGTGGCGAGCGGATCGTGATGGAAGTGCTCGGCGCCTCGCGCGAGTCCGCCGCCAGCGCGTTGCAGGCGGCCGGTGGTCGCGTGCGAACCGCCATCGTGATGCTTCATGATCACCTCGATGCCGTCGGCGCCGAGGCGCGTCTCACTGACGTCGACCGTCGCCTTCGTGCGATTGTCGGTCCCCCACCGGAGGTCACACAAAAATGAGTGAAGCGCCGATGCTGATGGTGGGATTGATGTCGGGGACGTCGCTCGACGGTGTTGATGCGGCGCTGGTGCGGATCCAGGGGCCGACCAATCTCGAGCTCGTGGCGTTCGCCCATCGTGCCTACGCCCCCGAAGAACGTCGTCGCATCGAGAGTGCACTCGCCGGCGGCGCGCTCGCCGACGTGGCGCGGTTGCACTCGTCGATTGCCGAGTGGGCCGCCGAGGCCGTCGACACGGTGCTGCTCTCGGCCCACGTCCGCGCCGACACCCTGGCCGGGATCGCGTTTCCCGGACAGACGATGTGGCACGAGCCACCGCTGGTCTCCTGGCAACTCGGCGAACCTGCCATCCTCGCCGAGCGCTTTGGCGTGCGCGTGGTCCACAACTTCCGCGCCCGCGATGTCGCAGCGGGCGGACAGGGCGCGCCACTGGTCCCGCTGGTTGATGCGCTCTGCTTCGGGGCGACCGATCATCCGCGTCTGCTGCTCAACCTTGGTGGAATGGCCAACGTGACGTGGGTGGAGCGCCGTGCCCGACTCGACGGTGTGGTTGGCGGCGATACCGGCCCGGGCGTCGCGGTGATCGATGCCGTGGCTCGGCTCGTCGATCCCGCCGTTCCGTTCGATATCGACGGTGCCCTCGCGACGCGCGGCCGCGTCCACGAGGACGTGCTCGCCGAGTTGCTGTCGAATCCATTCTTTGCGCTTCCGATGCCGAAGAGCACCGGGCGCGAACTCTTCGGTCAGGATTTCGCCGCCGCCCTGCATCAACGGCTGCCGGGGCCGGATGGCGTTCGCACGGCCGTGGCGCTGACCGTCGAGAGCATCGTCCGCTTCTGTCGCGAGCAACTACCGCACGCGCCCGAGCTCGTCGCAGCGGGCGGGGGCACGCATCATCCGGTATTGATGGCGGAGCTGACCGCACGGCTCGCTGCACACGGCACGACGGTGCGTCGTTTTGATGAGCTGTTCTTTCCTGCGGATGCGAAGGAGGCGGTGGCGTTTGCACTGCTGGGATGGCTGACCTTGCACGGCCAACCGGGGAATCTGCCGACCGTCACTGGAGCGGCAGGACCGCGCGTACTGGGGGCGATTACGCCGCCTTGATCAGAAGATGAGGATCAGGGCCAGAATGAGCATCAGGATCGACAGCGCGACGAGTGCCATCCCCGTCGGCGAACCTGACCGAAGGACGGCCGCGGGCACGGTGGGGAAGCTTGCCGCCGGGAACGCCGCTGTCGGAAGCAGCGCAGGGCGTTCGTCGGTGATCAGGAATTCGTGATACCCCGGTGCCTCGGACGCGGCCAGCGGAAGGCCATCACCGTCGAAGCGCACCGCCACCACGGTGATGTTGTCGGGACCACCGCGCTCATTGGCAAGCCGCACCAGCTCTTCCGTGAGGCGACTGAGATCGGGTTCGCTGCTGACCAAGCTGACGAGCTCGTCGCGCCGCACGACGGTCGAGAGGCCATCGCTGCAGATGATCAGGACATCGCCCCGCTGCAACGGCTGGAAGGAGATGTCGACCTTGACGCGCTCATCCGGACCGAGTGCCTGGAGAATGATGTTGCGCCGTTCGCTGGCCTCGGCTTCCTCTTCAGTGAGCTCGCCGACCTCGACCAGGCGTTGTGTGAGCGACTGATCGCGCGTCAGCTGGCGGGCATCGCCGTCGCGAACGAGGTAGGCGCGTGAATCGCCGATCTGCGCGAGGTAGAGTCGATCGGCCCAGACGCCCGCGACGGTGGCCGTGGTGCCCATCCCGCGCACCTCGGGATGCTCGAGGGCATACTCATGCAAGTGGAGATTGGCGAGCTCGACGGCGTTGCGGAGATGTCGGGTGAAGCGGGTCTCGCTCACTTCCGGATCGGCGCGCCACGACTCGGCCATGTAGCGATGGATCTCGGTCGCGGCCATCTCGCTGGCAAGCTCACCGGCGGCTGCGCCACCCATCCCGTCGGCGACGAGATAGATCGCGCCGCGTTCACCGAGCTGATGCTCTTCGAAACGCGAACTGCGGCCCGGCTCGGCCGTCGCAAGATCGGCCACGAGGAAGGTGTCCTCGTTGTGGTCCCGGGTCTTGCCGCGGTCGGTGAGCGCGAAAATGGACGAGCGGATCGGCTGCGTGGGTCGAACTCCGCGTAGAGACAGATGCCCGGACTGCCGGGAAGATAGGAACCACGCCGGAAGGCGTCAACGCGAAACGGTTCTAAGTGACGATGCGAACTGACTTTACAGTTTTGGTTCTCGGTCTTGGCCTGGTCACGAGCGCCGCTGGGCAGGCCCCACGCCGGCCGATCAAGCTACCTCCGATCCCTGCCAGGCAGGGCCCGCTGGCGATTGTTGTGGGGTACCCCACCCGGGGAAGCGCGATCGCGGTCGGCGATTCGACCTTCCTCTTCGGCTCGGTGGGTGATGGCCGGGCCGCCCTCACCATCAATGGCCAGCTGGTCCAGGTGGCCGCCAACGGAGCCTGGCTTGCCTGGATCGCTCTGCCGGCAGACTCGGCCTTCACCCTCCAGTTGGAGGCCCGGCGCGGCGAGGAGGTGGCGCATGCGGACTTCCCGCTCACTCGTGCCGGGTGGGTGCGTCGCACCGGGGCCTGGTTGGACCGGGGCTCAATGTCGCCGCAAGGTGAGGTTGTGGTGCCGGCTGCCGAGGCGCTGCCGCTCACCCTCCGCGCGGCGCCAGGCGCCCGGGTCGCGTTGCGGTTGGCCGACGGTCGCCTGGTCAGCTTTGTCGCCGACTCACTCGGCAATCCCTCTCGTGGTGACCGCTACGTCGCGACCCTCGAGGCCGGTGTCGGCGAAGTCAATCCCGCCCTGCTGCTGCGGTCGCGTTCGGCGCGACAGGCGGCCCCCGTGCTGGAGGTCGTGCTCGGCGCCGACACCACGCGGTCGCCATGGCCCCTGATCCTCATCCGAGGCCCGGGGTCGCCGCAGGTCGTCCGGCTCGACGACGATCCGACCCGAACCGGGATGACTGACCGGACCGTCATCGGACGTGGCGTCATCAGCGGCAGCTATTCGTTCTTCTTTCCCAATGGAACCGTGGCACGGGCCGATGCGCGATTCGGAAATGACGTGCGACTTAGGCTCGATCACGACGCGATCGCCTGGGTTCCACTCGAGGATGTTCACGCGGTACCCGCTGGTGACGATCCGCGACTCGGCGTGATGGGGTCGCTGGTGCTGACGCGCGATTCGCTGACCGGTACCACGCGACTGCGCATCCCGCTGTCCCGCACGGTGCCGATCCGAATCGACGAGGGGGCGAACAGCGCCAGGATCACGCTCTATGGCACCATCGGAGATGTCGACTGGACCCGTTACGCCTCGGGGACAACGTTTGTCGGCCGGATCGACTGGCGGCAGGAGAACGCCGACCGTGTCGTTGTCGATGTTGAGTTCACCCGCCCACTCTGGGGCTGGCGTGTCCGGGTGGCGGGGTCTGACCTTTTGTTCGAGTTTCGTGAACCTCCGCGCATCGATCCTGCGCATCCACTTCGGGGGCGCCACATTGTAGTGGATCCCGGACACCCTCCGATCGGCGCGTGCGGCCCCACCGGCCTGTGCGAACCCGAGGCCAATCTTGCGATCGCGCGCCAACTCCGCGATAGGCTGGTCGCGCAGGGCGCCACTGTGACAATGACTCGGCAGGGGATGGAGAGCGTTGGCCTGTGGCAGCGGGTGGCGCTTGCGGACTCGGTGAATGCGGAGGTCATGATCTCGATCCACAACAACGCACTGCCCGACGGGATCAATCCTGCAACAAACAATGGCACGAGTACGTTCTACAATCATCTTGCTGCCCTGCCGCTCGCTCGTGCGGTGCAGGCCGGCCTGCTGTCGTCGCTCGGGCTCCGCGACCTCGGGATTGCCCGCGGCGACCTCGCGCTGGTCCGACCCACCTGGTATCCGGCGATTCTCGCCGAAGGACTCTTCCTCATGATGCCCGAGCAGGAAGCCGCGCTTCGGACGGTGACCGGGCAACGGCGGTACGCCGATGGAGTCCTTGCAGGTCTCACCGCGTTCCTGCGCCAGACGGCCGCGATGTCCACGGCGACGCGACTCGGACGTCCCTGACCGTGAACTCCCCTCTCCAGCCTAGATTCCGGGTAATGCCCTTGCTCAATCGGCGACCGATCCTGCACCGCTGGCGACTGCTCCTTGGTATCTGCTGCGGGATGCTGCCCGTGCGGGCGGCGCACGCCCAGTCGGCATCGCAACGGGCCGAGATCATGGCATTTCGTGACTCGCTGGGGACCGTGCACGACTCGATTCCGCTCAAGTCGCTCGAGAAGCGATTGATCAATGTGGCCAAGACGCAGCGGGACAGCGCCATGATCCACCTTCGCCTCGGCTTCCTCTCGCTTCGGCTGGGCGACCTCGGTGGGCACGCGCACTACGATGATGCCGGGTCGGAGTTCGAGTGGGCGAGCCGGATCGAGCCCAAGTGGCCGTTGCCGTGGCTCGGTCTCGGGCTGGCCGAACTTGGCGTCGGCGATTCGCAGGTGTCGGTGGTGCAGGGCATGCAGACCATGCTCGGCAAGGATGCCCTGACCCGTTCGGCCAATGCCTTCGCGAAAAGCGCCGAGGTGGATCCCGCGTTCGTCGATGGATTGGTGGAACTCTCCAACACGGCACTCAAGCAGCGCATCAATTTCCGTCTCGATGTGGCGCTCGCGGCGCTGCGTCGGGCCGCGCACACGCCGGTGGCGCAGCACCCGGCCGTCCTGTTGGCGCGCGGACGGGTGGAGCGGGAGGTGGGCTCGCCGGACTCGTCGCTTGCCGCCCTCGAAACCCTCTTCGCCCGCGACCGCAACAATCCGGTCACCATCATCGAGCTCGCCCGCACCCGATTCCTCATCGGCCGTGGCGAGGCGGTCGACCTCTGGTACCGTGGCCTGCAGCTGGCGGACAGCAGCGCGCTTGTGCTCTATCGGGCCGACCTCGGCACCCTGATGCCGGACTCGACGCTCAAGGCGTTCGACGGGGCACGCCCGGATGCGCGGACGGCCCTGGTCCGGCGCTTCTGGGAATCGCGCGACCGTGATGAGCTGCACTCCTCGGGAGAGCGGCTCCGCGAGCACTATCGTCGCCTCGATTTCGTTCGACGCAACTTCCGGTTGGTCTCCGTCAATCGGCAGTTCGATATCGTCGAGCGCTACCGCTCGGGGCAGACGGATTACGACGATCGCGGCATCATCTACCTGCGTCACGGCCCGCCCGATGAACGCGCGGCCTACAACGCGCCGGGCATCGAGCCCAACGAATCGTGGAACTACAAGCGGGCCGAAGGCGACCTGATCTTCCACTTCGTCGCGCGGCAGGATGTGCAGGACTATCGTCTCGTCGAATCGATCTTCGATCTGCTCGGCTTCAAGGCTGCGATCACGATGCGCAATGGGGATTCCCTGCTGGCGTCGCCGACGGCCGAGGCACTGCTCCGGTCACGCGAAGGGATGCACCCGATCTATTCGCGCCTGATGAACGCCGGCCGTGGCGGCGCGTCGCAGATGATCAGCGAAGAGCAGGCGATGGGCCGGCGCAGCATTGCGCGCGGGACGCATTCCGACAGCTGGCCCCTGCGCTACGGCAGCAAGCTCGCTGCGAAACTGGATGTCCTCGCCGTGGGCTCGGACTCCCTCGGTCCGCAGATGCAGATCGCCTTCGCGATTCCGGGCAATGCCCTCACGCCGATTCCGATGCAGCAGGGTGTGGCTTATGTGATCCGGTTGCGCGCCTCCGTGCAGTCGCTCGACGGGTCGACCATCGCCGTCCTCGATACGACGCGAAGGTTCGTTTCACGCTCGGCGGTGCCGCCACAGCAACACTTGCTGGGGCGCGTGGCGCTGCGGGTGCCACCGGGGACCTTCACGGTCCGGCTCGCACTCGAGAGTGACCTGAGCGGCCTGCTCAGCACGCGTGACACGCTCCGGGTCGCCTCTCCGCTCGGTCCCGACCTCGGGCTCTCCGACCTCGCGCTCGGGAGCAAGGAGGTCAACCTCCCCTGGCGGACCGTGCGCGGCGATACCGCGTGGGTCAACCCGCTCCGGACCTTCAAGCGCACCGACCCAATGCAGTTGTATTTCGAAGTCAGCGGGCTGGCACCGACGTCGCCGTATCGTGTCGAGATGGTGGTGGCACGCCCCAAGGGCGGGTCGATCTTCTCGAAGCTCTTCGGTGGCGGCGGCGCCGCGATCAAGCTCGGCTTCGATGGTCGGCAAGGTCCCGGCGGCATCGACGCGATCCAGCGTGAAGTCTCGCTTGAGAAGCTGAAGCCCGGGAGTTACAGTCTTGCAGTCACCGTGAGCACCCCTTCCGGCGCCAAGGCCGTCCGTCGCCGAACCTTCACCATCGTGCCGTAATGCGCCTTGCCCCCGCGCTGCTGGCCCTGTCATTGGCGCTGCCGCTCCCCGGGGCGGCGCAGTCACCTGGCGCGCGGGTCGCGTTGCGGCGGTGGCAGGACACCTTGCAGCGCGAGGTTGATACGGCCTTGGTGATTGCGCTCTACGCGCGCACCGAGCGGAGCTTCCAATCACCAGAGGAGCGCTCCCTCCTGCCGCTCCGTGCCGGCCTCCTCGCCATTCGGTTGGGCGAAGTCACCGGCCAGCCCGACTATTACCAGGACGCCCTCGAGCAATTCGGAGAAGCCCAGGCTGCCCATGCCGATTGGCCCTGGGCTTGGCAGGGCACTGGCCTCGCGAATCTGGGGCTGGCAGGCAATGAGTCCAGCCTGACCAACGGATTGCGCGCGTTCGTTGGTCGCAGTGTGAGCGAACGTGCGGTCGAAGGGTTGGTCCGCGGCGCGTCGATCGACCCGGAATTTGTAGACGGTATCCAACGCGTCGCCGAACGTGCGATCGCATTTCGGCAACTCTCAGCCGGAAAAATCGCCCTCGAGACGTTGCGTGCGCTCGCGACGCAACGCGCCGGGCACACCCCGACATTGCTGCTCGCGCGCGCGAGGATCGAGCGAGAATTCGGGACACCGACGCTGGCGATCCAGCCCCTCGAGGAATTCCTCGAGCGGCAGCCGAACAGCGCCATCGGATTGCTTGAACTCGCGCGCAGCCGCTTCATCATCGGCCGCCTTGATGGCGTGGAGTCGTGGTTCGCCGGGCTCGGGTTGGCGACCGACAGCGTGCTGGCAGCATACCGTGGTGATCTCGCACCACTTGAAGCGGATTCCGTGCTTGCCGAATTCGATCGTGGGACGCCGGCGTCACGGGTCGCGCTGATGCGCCGCTACTGGGCCGATCAGGATCCCGATCGCCTGCCCGCCATCGCGGAACGGATGCGCGACCACTACATGCGGATCGACTACGCCCGACGGAACTACCGGTTGCGCAAGCTCGCCGATCCGAAGGGAGTCGATCCGGTCGTGCTGGCGATGGGCTCGGAGATTGACGCCCGAGGCATCGTCTTCGTGAAGCACGGGCCGCCGGATGAGAGCGCCGTCTCCAGCGTCATCGGCCTGCCACCCAACGAGAGCTGGTCATACCATCGCGCGGACGGAACGGAACTGCTCTTTCATTTCCTGATGCTGGACGGCGATGTGGATTTTCGGGAATACCCGTCGCTGCTCGACGTCTTCGCACGCTCGAACCAGTTCCGCTGGTTTGCGAGCCACGGCGACAAGGCCCAGGGTGCCGACACCATGCCCCGGACACTACAGACGTATGGGGCGGAGCTCAGTGCGCAGATCGCGCAGGAACTGATGCTCTCCCGCTGGAACGTCAGCCAGCGATACCGGGACATCCTGGCGCAGGGCAAGTCAAAGGCAGACTCGCTGCAAGCCGCTGAGCGTGCCGTCGGCGTGAAGAGCGCCGCGATGCCGGGGTCGTTCGCCCTGCGCTACGAATTGCCGCTCGCCGCGAACGTGCAGGTGCTGGCGGTTGGCCACGAACGGGGGGGCGGCACGGTGCAGGTGGTATATGCCGTGCGAGCCGGCGGCCTCATCGGGCATCAGGAGGGTGCCGGCTCGACCTTCGGCTATCCGATTCGCCTGCGGGTCGCCGTGGTTGACGCGAAGGGGAACTTTGTTGCGGGCCTCGACACGACCCGGGTGCATCGCTCCTCGTTCGTGCTCGAGCCATCGCAGCAGCTCATCGGCCGCTTCCCGCTCGCGGTGCCGCCCGGGAAGTACACCATCCGTGTCGCGATCGAGAGCGACATGCATGGCAGCATCACGCCCCGCCAGGACATCAGCGTCTACTCGCGCGAGGCCCCGACACTCGCGCTCTCCGATATCGTCCTCGGGGCGAAGATCGGACTGGGCTGGATGCCGTCGCCCTCCGACACCGCCTGGGTCAATCCACTTCGCACCTTCGCGGCGCGCGAACCGATGGAACTCTATTTCGAGGTGAGTGGACTGGCCTCGGGGACGAGCTACCTCACCAGCATGGCCGTCTACCGGGTATCGGGCGAGACCATGGTGACGCGACGCGCCGATGAACTGGTCGCGTCGGGCGGCACGCCGGCGCTCTCGATCGGCTTCACGCAGACCCATCCGGGAGGTGTCGCGCCGGTTCGTCGCGAAATCGCCCTCCAGCGGCTCAAGCCCGGCGAGTACGTGCTGCAGGTCACGGTGTCGACGACTGGGGGGCCGAGCGTCGTACGCCGACAGGCGTTCGTCATTACCAAGTGAGTTCCGTCGGAGGGCGCACCGCACTCCTCCTCCTGCTCTCCTTCCTCGCTCCGGTTGCGGGCCGAAGTCAGTCTCCTGTCGAACGCGCGGCGCTACAGCGCTACCGCGATTCTCTCGCTGCCATCCGTGACACCACACAGCTCCAGTGCCTCGCCGATCGTGCGCTCGCCGAAGCCAAGGTCGCGCGCGACAATCCGCTGGTGCATCTCCGCCGCGGGTTTGTGGTCCTGCGTCTGCTGGAGGCGAGTCGACGGTCTGATGTGGACGACGCAGCAAGCGAATTCGAGTGGGCGGCCGAACTGCGACCCGAGTGGCCGTATCCGTGGCTTGGTCTCGGTCTCGCGGAAGCGCAGGCGCCAAATCGTGCCGGTGCATTCGCGGGCGGACTGTATACCATGTTCGGGCTCGACCGCCAGCGAAAAGCAGGCGAAGCCTTCGCACGCGCCGTTCAACTCGATCCGATGTTTGTCGAGGGATTGGTCAGCTTCGCGCAGACGGCTTTGCAGCAGCAGATCGGACCACCACTCCTCCCCGCACTCGAGGCCGTGCGCGCGGCGACCGCGTCACCGGCCGGATGGCACCCAGCGCTGCTCCTCGAGCGAGGTCGACTCGAACGCCTGGTGGGTGACCCGGACTCGGCGCGAGTGGTGTTCCTCCGTGCCGTCGCGCTGAGTCGGGATCCGTCGGTCGCGTGGGTCGAGCTCGCGCGTACCCTCCCGCTCACTGCGGATACCCTCCAGGATCTGCCGCATGGTCCCAGCACGGTCGAGCGCGCCTATTTCAACGCCGCTGCGAGTGACAACGCCGAGTCGGTAAGGATGCTCCGCCGGGACCTCGAGCCGATCGTCAACGACTCAGTGCTCGCGGCGTTCGATGCCATGCACGGTGCCGCGCGAGTCGAATGGTTGCGAACCTTCTGGGAGACGCGCGGGGCGGTCGATTTGCGCGCACCGGCCTCGCGCCTCGCCGAGCACCTGCGCCGCTGGGCCGTCGCTCGGCGGCAGTTCCAGTTGCCGCCGTTCAAGCGTCGCTATCGCTGGGGCTTCGAACTCTACCGGAGCGGGGACGCCGAGCTCGACGACCGCGGCATCATCTGGCTTCGCCACGGCGAGCCCGCCGCGCGCGTCGTCTGGCCGCGTTCGCGCTCTGCCGGACGCGTCGACCTGTTGCGCACCAATTCCGGCAACGAGAGCTGGCGCTACGACCGACCCGAGGGCGACCTGGTCCTCCACTTCGTCGCCACTGATGACGAGGACGATTTCCGCCTGGTCGAGAATGCCCTCGATCTCGACGTCGCGTCCGACCAGCTCCAGCGACGTGCCGATGAGTTCCCGGGGCTCGCCCGCCTGCTGCGCGCGGGACCCAACACCATCTCCTGGATCACCGAAGAGGAGCGGCTGCGTGGCCGGCGAAGCGTTGCCGTGGCCACCCGGACCGACTCCTGGGAACGACAGTATCCCACCCTCCTCTCGGGCCACGCCCAATGGCTCCCCGCCGGGGTACGCGATGGCCTTCCCTTGGTGCATCTGGTGTATGCCGTGGACGCGGCGGCCCTGCGGAAGCTCCCGGGGCAGGGGAAGGTGGCGCTGACGGTGCGGGCGGTATTCCTCGACCGAAACGGAGTACCCACCGCAACCCTCGATACCGTCCAGATGCTCGACCGGCCAAGCCCCGAGGCCAAAATGGTCGCCCTGCGCGCCGAGGTGGCCGTGCCTTCTGGACGACAGATGGTGCGCCTCGGGGTTGAGGCCACCCCGGCGGTCGGGGCGGTCTATCCAGTCGACTCGCTGGTGGTGCCCACCATCGACGAGCATGGACTCAGTGCCTCCGCCCTGCTCCTCGGCCGGCCGTCTCAAGCGCTGTCGTGGCAGCCGACCCCGCGGGACACCGCCTGGCTCGACGTGCTCGGCGTATACGCTCCTCGTGACACGGTAACGGTCTACGCGGAGCTCTACGGCGCGACTCAACTTCCCGGCACGGCAATCCGGTTGACCATCCGGCGGCAGCGAGGAGGGCTCGCGCGTCTCCTCGGCCGGGGTGGCGACGAGATCACGATCCGGGAGTCCCTCGGCGACGTCACTTCGCCGGTGCACTGGCGCCGGGATGTCGCCCTCGGCGGACTCGCTCCGGGGAGCTACCTCCTCGAATTTTCGGCGGAGTCGGGTGGGGAGAAGGTGGTACGGAGAAGGGGGGTGACCATCAGGGACCGAGAATGAGTCATATGCGTGAAATGTTGATAACTTGCCATGGTGGTTGATTTGTGATGTGAATTGTTCGTCAGCCGATGGCCACTGATGATTGTGCCGGATTGCCCGCCTGCAGAAAGACCCCTAGCTTGATCCCCCTCAGCACCCTCCAGGGTCCTACCTCTTACAGACTACGCAGGCGAGGTCGCATGAACACGTCTCCGGTGCGGGGCGCAGTGGAACTGTCGCCCAACGCAATCACCGTTCTCGAGAAGCGCTACCTCCTCAAGGACGACACCGGACGACCCTGTGAGAAGGCCGAGGACCTCTTCGGCCGCGTGGCTTCGACGATCGCCGCACCTGATGCCAAGTATGGCGCCTCGGCCGGAGCGGTTGACGCCCTCGCCGACGCCTTCTACGAGGTGATGGCCAAGCGGCTGTTCATGCCGAACTCGCCGACCCTGATGAATGCCGGCCGTCCGCTCGGGCAGCTCTCGGCCTGTTTCGTTCTGCCCGTCGATGACACCCTTTCCAACGGCAAGAGCGGGATCTACGACACCCTCCGCGCCATGGCACTGGTGCATCAGTCAGGTGGCGGCACCGGCTTCTCATTCTCCCGGCTCCGACCCAAGAACGACATCGTCCGCTCCACCATGGGAGTGGCGTCAGGCCCGATCTCGTTCATGTCGCTCTACGACTCGTCGACCGACGTGGTCAAGCAGGGCGGTACCCGTCGTGGCGCGAACATGGGGATCCTCCGGGTCGACCATCCGGACATCCTCGACTTCATCGCCTGCAAGGACGACACGACCAAGATCACCAACTTCAACATCTCGGTCGGTGTCACCGATGCCTTCATGGTCGCGCTCGATGCCGATGCCGCCTATGACCTCATCGATCCGCGCAGCAAGCAGGTCACCGGCTCGCTCAAGGCCTCCGATGTCTGGCAGCTGATCATTCACGGCGCCTGGAAGACCGGCGAACCGGGGATCTTCTTCATCGACCGCGCCAACCACTTCAATCCGGTCCCGCACCTCGGCGCCTACGAGGCGACCAATCCGTGCGGTGAGCAGCCCCTGCTGGCCTACGACGTCTGCAACCTCGGCTCGATCAACCTGGCCGAGTTCATCGTCGGCCGCGACATCGACTGGGAGCGTCTCCGCCGGGTGGTGCACCTCACCACGCACTTCCTCGAGAACGTGATCGATGCCAACAGCTATCCACTTCCCGAGATCACCGATCTCGCGCAGCGGATCCGCCGGATCGGTCTTGGCGTGATGGGACTGGCAGACCTCTTCATCCGTCTCGGCATTTCGTACGACTCGGACGAAGCGGTGGTGCTCGGCAACAAGATCCAGAAGTTCGTCGACGAAGAGGCGAAGGTCGAGTCGGAGCGTCTCGCGACCATCCGTGGTGTCTTCCCCGAGTGGGAGAAGAGCATCTGGGGTCCCGATGCCACCTGCGCGCGCGACGAGAAGGGTGAGCGGATCCGGCCGATGCGGAAGCTCCGCAATTGCAACGTGACCACCGTCGCACCCACCGGCACCATCTCGATCATCGCCGGCTGCTCGTCCGGGATCGAGCCGCTCTTCGCGGTGGCCTTCATGCGCAATCAGGCCGGCGTGCTGATGCCGGATGTCAATGAAGACTTCGTCCGGATCGCCAAGTCCGAAGGATGGTACAACGAGACCCTGATGCGCCGCATTGCGGAGCAGGGGAACATCTCCTTCGAGGAAGTGCCGGCGACGTGGCAGCGGGTCTTCGTGACCGCGAATCACATCGCCCCCGAGTGGCACATCCGGATGCAGGCCGCGTTCCAGGAATACAACGACTCGGCGATCTCGAAGACGTGCAACTTCGCCAACGATGCGAGCGAGGAGTACGTCGAGGAGATCTACCGCATGGCCTACGCGCTCGGCTGCAAGGGTGTGACCGTGTATCGCGATGGCTCGCGGGACATGCAGGTGCTGTCGACCGGCTTGCAGGCCAAGAAGGTGGCTGACCAGGCCGTGAGCAGCGGCAAGTCAGAGGCTCGCGCCGACCTGGGCTACTCGGGTCCGGATGCCACCGATGATGGCCGTACTGCGATGGCCGATCTGGCGTCGGAACTCGCCGAGAAGGATGCCGAGATTGCGCGTCTGCGTCAGTCGGTGCACGAGCTCGAGAGCGAGAGCCTGCAGCGTCGTCAGAAGCGTTCGCGCCCCGACACGCTGCCTGGCACCGTGCGCCGCATTCCGACGCCGCTGGGCGATCTCTACGTCACCATCACCGAAGACGACAAGGGCCAGCCGTTCGAAGTCTTCATGTCGCTCGGCAAGGCCGGCGGCGCGCTGATGGCCGATGTCGAGGCGATTGCACGGTTGATCTCGCTGGCGTTGCGCTCGGGGATTCCCGCGAAGGCCGTCTACCGCCAGTTGCGTGGTATCTCCTCCGACCGCGCCATCGGCCTCGGCCCCAACAAGGTCCTCTCGGTGCCCGACGCTGTGGGTATCGCGCTCGAGAAGTACCTGATCGAGAAGCAGGGGATCCAGCAGGAGCTGCTCAACACGACCGCTGAGCATCCAGCTGTGCTCGCGCCGCCGGTGATGGTGACCCAGGACAACGAGCAGTTGCTGATGGGTGGCATGCAGCACACCCTCGCCGGCGCCTGCCCCGATTGCGGCTCACAGCTTGAGATGGCCGAAGGGTGCATGAAGTGCCATGTCTGCGGGTTCAGCGAATGCGGGTGAACCGCTAGTGAGATGAGAAAGGAGAGCAGAGAGAGGAGAACCGACCACTCAACGCTTTTCTCCTCTCTCCTCGCTCCTCTCTCCTCAGATGTTCAGGTCTGAGGCTTCAAAGGGGGATCCCGACTCGCGGAGGGACCCCCTTTGTCGCATATATCAGGGAGGCCGTGCACGGGCTAGCTGCGGCGGCAATTCAAGGTCAGGGGGAATCCGGAATGCGCTTCCCATCCATCGACATCCTCGCTGCGCGCGCGCTCGCCATCCTCAAGCGCTTTCCGTGGACCATCGCCGCTGGCGCAGCCGTGGCCGCCGCGGCCATCGTTGCCTCGAAGCACCATGCCGATGAGAGCGTGCTCCGCATCGCACTCGTGGCCGCGCTCGGCCTGCCACTCACCATCGCACTTACTCTCACGGCCGAAGTGCGGCGGTGGTCGCCGCTCCTTCGCACCGGATCGCTGCTCGCGGGCGTGGGTGCGCTGCTGCTCTTCTACCTCGATTGGACCGGTCTCAACGGTCAGGGCGACGGGGTTCGCTATCTGCAGGTCACCACGGCACTCCATCTCGCCGTCGCGTTCCTGCCATTCGTCGCGATGCATCAGCGGGTCGCCTTCTGGCAATTCAATCGGCGACTCTTTCTCGGCTTCCTGAAGTCAGCGATCTTTTCCGGCGTGATCTTCGTCGGCATCGCGATCGCCCTCGGCGCTCTCGACAAGCTCTTCGGGGTCCACGTCGACGGAGATCTCTATCTCGACATCTGGTTCGTGACCTGCTTCGTCGTCAACACCTGGATCTTCCTCTCCACCATTCCCGACGACCTCGAAGCGCTTGCGCAGGATCACGAGTACCCCAAGGGTCTCAAGGTTTTCGCGCAATACATCCTGACGCCGATCGCCTTTGTTTACCTGGCGATTCTTCTCGTCTATCTGGTGAAGCTCGTTGCCGGCGCCCTCTGGCCCAACGGCTGGATCGCCTGGCTGGTGGGGAGCGTCTCAGTCGCCGGTCTCCTCGGCTATCTGCTGGTCGAGCCGCTCCGATCGGATGAGCACGAGGGGTGGATCCGGATCTACGCGCGCTGGTTCTTCCTCGGCCTCATCCCGGCAGCACTCATGCTGCTCGCGGCCTTCTGGAAGCGGATCGAGCCCTACGGCCTCACCGAACCACGCACCGTCGGCCTGTTGCTGGGGATCTGGTTGCTCGGCATTGCCGTCCTCTTCTCGCTGCGGCAAGAGAGCAGCATCAAGCTGATCCCGATGACGCTCTCGGCCATGCTCCTGGCGACCCTGTATGGCCCGCTGAGCGTCTCGCGCCTGTCGATCCAGAGCCAGGGGCGGCGGTTCGCCTCGATGCTCGCCAGCGCCGATACAGTGCGCGGGCCGGCCGAGGCGAGCGCTGCCCTGCGCTTCCTGATCGACCGGCGGGCGGAGGGCGAGATCGCTGATCGTATCGGCAAGCCGATGCCCAAGGTCGAGTGGTCTGGCATCCCTCGCTACGGGCTGGCACGCGATACCCTCGGCAAGCAGCTGATGGCGCTGGTGGGGAAGGAGTACGTCGAAGAGGGAGCATCTCGGATCAACCGTTCCTACTTCTCGTACTCGTTCGAGGAGGGCAAAGCGATCGCGATCGACGGCTTCGCGTGGATGGGCAACGTGAATGCCTACGATACCACGCGTCATGCGATCGGCCCCGATTCGATCCAGGCGCTCGCGGCGCGTGATGGAATCGTCCGCATCGTGGTCGGGGCTGACACCATCGGCTTCGACCTGCACCCGCTGTTGCAGACATGGCGTGATTCGCTGATGCTGAGTCGCGGGGTTCCGATGGAAGCAATGCGAATTCCTGCGACAGTCGGAAAGCGCTCCGCGGCGCTTCTGCTCCGCTCGCTCGATGGCCGGCGAGCTGCCGATTCGCTGATCCTCAGCCATTGGGATGGCAGGCTCCTGATTCGATAATCGCCGTCTTGATCTTTCCCTGATCTCTGCGGCGACTTTCCTTACTCCGCACTGATTCCTTGCGCGATACGCTTCCCCTGTCTCGTTCGACAGGGGTTTTTCGTGTCGCTGCTCCTCGCGCTTGCCGCCCTCGCTGCCGGGCTCCTCCTGGTCTACCTGGTGGTAGCCCTGCTCAACCCGGAGCAGTTCCAGTGACCGCCAACGCCTGGGTACAAACCGGGGTGTTCGCGACAGTACTGCTGGCCCTCGGGTTCCCGCTGGGCGCGCATCTGGCCCGGGTGCTCTCTGGCGAGCAGACCTTCCTCTCCCGGCTCACCGACCCGATCGACCGCTGGCTGCTGGCCGCCGCCGGTGTGGATCCGAACGAGGAGATGACCTGGCAACGGTATGCCACCGCTTTGCTGCTCTTTTCGGCTGCGGGCATCGCGGTCGTGTTCGTGATGCAACTGATGCAGGGGTTGTTGCCGCTCAACCCGGATCACCTCCCGAACGTCGGCCCGGCGCTCGCGTTCAACACCGCTGTCTCGTTCGCGACCAACACCAACTGGCAGTCCTACGGTGGCGAGACCACCCTCAGCTACTTCACGCAGATGCTCGGGCTCGGGGTGCAGAACTTCGTCTCGGCCGCGGCCGGCATCGCGGTGATGGCGGCACTGCTTCGCGGCTTTGCCCGGCACTCCACCGCCACCATCGGCAACTTCTATGCGGACCTCGTCCGGATCACCACCAAGGTCCTCGCTCCGCTGGCGCTGCTGCTGGCGGTGGTGCTGGTGTCGCAGGGCGTGGTGCAGACCTTCGCCGCCGCGCACCAGGTGACCACCCTCGAATCGGGGGCCCCGCAGGTGATCGCCGTCGGCCCGGTCGCTTCACAGGAGGCGATCAAGCAGCTCGGCACCAATGGCGGTGGCTTCTTCAACGTGAACAGCGCCCATCCGTTCGAGAATCCCACCCCGCTGAGCAACCTGCTCGAGTTGGTCGCGATCCTCCTGATCCCGGTTGCCTGCTGCTTTGCCTTCGGGCGCCTGGTGCGCGACCGGCGGCAGGGATGGGCCATCTTCGCGGCGATGACGATCCTGTTCGCGGCGGCGCTCGCGGTGGCGTTGCCGAGCGAGCAACGGGGAACGCCGGCGCTAGCCGCCGCGGGGGCCGATCTCGCGGCAACAGGTGCGCAGCCCGGCGGCAACATGGAGGGGAAGGAGGTGCGCTTCGGCGTCACCAACTCGGTGCTCTGGGCCGTCGCCACGACTGCCGCGTCGAACGGTTCGGTCAACTCGATGCACGATTCGTTCACGCCAATCGGCGGATTGGTTCCGATCGTGATGATGCAACTCGGCGAAGTGGTCTACGGTGGCGTGGGCTCGGGGCTCTATGGCATGCTGCTCTTCGCACTCGTCACCGTGTTCATCGGCGGGTTGATGGTTGGGCGAACGCCGGAGTACCTCGGCAAGAAGATCGAGGCCTTCGAAATGAAGATGGTCATGGTGGCCATTCTGGTCCCCGCCCTCGCCGTCCTCGTGGGCACCGCACTCGGTGCGGCATTGCCTGCCGGTCGCGCTGGAATCCTCAACCCAGGCGCTCACGGCTTCAGCGAGATTCTCTATGCCTTCTCGTCGGCATCGAACAACAACGGTTCCGCGTTCGCCGGGCTGACCGCGAACAGCGACTTCTACAACATCCTGCTCGGGCTCGCGATGCTGGCCGGACGCTTCCTGGTCGCGGTGCCGGTGCTCGCCATTGCCGGTTCGCTGGCGTCGAAGAAGCTGGTGCCGGCATCCGCCGGTACCCTGCCGACCCACGGACCGCTCTTCATCACGATGCTGGTCGGCACCGTCATCCTGGTCGGAGCGCTGACCTTCGTTCCGGCGCTTGCACTCGGACCGATCGTCGAACAGATCCAGCAGATCACGCAGGGAGTGCCCCGATGAGCAGCCATCATGCACCCGCCAGGCTCTTCGATCCGGCACTGATCCTCACCGCGATCGGCGACGCATTCACGAAGCTCCATCCCCGGACCCAGCTCCGGAATCCGGTGATGTTCACGGTCTGGGTGGGCAGTGTGCTGGTCAGCATCCTCGCCATCGCGGGGATCTTCGGCACCCGCGACGCACCGTTGGGATTCACTGTGGCGATCGCGATCTGGCTCTGGTTCACGCTGCTCTTCGCCAACTTTGCCGAAGCGATGGCGGAGGGGCGTGGCCGCGCGCAGGCCGCCGCACTGCGACGCACCCGCTCCGAGGCGATGGCGCGGCACCTCCCGAATCCGGCGGACCGCCTCACCGTGCGCGCGGTGCACGCCAGTGCCTTGCGCAAAGGTGACGTCGTGATCGTGGCAGCGGATGAACTGATTCCCGGCGATGGCGAGGTGATCGAAGGAGTCGCCTCGGTGGACGAGAGCGCCGTGACGGGCGAGAGCGCGCCGGTGATCCGCGAATCGGGCGGCGACCGCAGTGCCGTGACTGGCGGCACCCGCGTGCTCTCCGACGTCATCGTCGTGCGGATCACCGTGGATCCGGGCGAATCATTTCTCGATCGAATGATCGGACTCATCGAGGCCGCCAAACGGCAGAAGACACCCAATGAGATCGCGCTCGATATCCTCCTTGCAGCACTGACGATCGTCTTCCTGATGGTGGTGGTGACGCTGCGACCATTCTCCGAGTTTGCCGTGCGATCTTCCGGAGCAGGTGAAGCGGTGTCGCTGACGGTGTTGGTCGCCCTGCTGGTCTGCCTGATCCCGACGACCATCGGCGCGCTCCTCTCGGCCATTGGCATTGCCGGGATGGACCGGATGCTTCGCAAGAACGTGGTGGCGCGCTCGGGGCGGGCCGTTGAGGCGGCCGGTGACGTGGATGTCCTGCTGCTCGACAAGACCGGCACCATCACCATCGGGAACCGGCAAGCCACAGCGTTCATCCCGGCGCCGGGCGTGGCAGAGTCGGAACTTGCCGAGGCGGCTCGGCTTGCCTCGCTGGCAGACGAGACACCGGAGGGTCGAAGCATCGTGGTGCTGGCCACAGAACGCCTGGGCACCGTGGCTGCAGCACCTGATGGCGTCGTGACCATTCCGTTCAGCGCCACCACCAGGATGAGCGGCGTCGATCTCGGTGCGCGCCAGATCCGGAAGGGTGCCGCCGACTCCGTCGAGCGCTTCGTGGTGCAGGAGGGCGGACAGGTCAGTGAGCCGGTGCGCGCCGCCGTCGCGGAAATCGGACGGAGTGGCGGCACGCCCTTGCTGGTGGCAGATGGCGCCCGGGTCCTCGGCGTGGTGCGACTCAAGGACATCGTGAAGAGCGGCATCCGCGAGCGCTTCGACGAGTTGCGCCGGATGGGGATCAAGACCGTGATGATCACTGGCGACAACCCGCTGACTGCGGCGGCGATCGCCGCCGAAGCAGGGGTCGATGACTATCTCGCCGAGGCGACACCTGAGGCAAAGCTCGCGTTGATTCGCGAGTACCAGGCGGGTGGCCGGCTGGTGGCAATGACCGGCGATGGCACCAACGACGCCCCGGCGCTGGCGCAGGCCGATGTCGCCGTGGCGATGCAGTCGGGGACCCAGGCCGCGCGTGAAGCAGGCAACCTGATCGATCTCGATTCCAATCCGACGAAGCTGATCGAGATCGTCGAGACCGGCAAGCAGATGCTGATCACGCGCGGCGCACTCACCACGTTCTCGCTCTCCAACGACGTCGCCAAATATTTCGCCATCATCCCGGCTGCGTTTGCCGCGACCTATCCCGCGCTGGGGCGACTCGATGTCATGCGGCTCGCCTCGCCCACGAGTGCGGTGCTCTCCGCCGTGATCTTCAACGCCCTCATCATCGTCGTGCTGATCCCGCTGGCACTGCGCGGGGTCGCCTGGCGACCGGCAAGTGCGGCGGCGCTGCTCCGCCGCAATCTCCTGGTGTATGGCCTCGGTGGGCTCGTGGCACCATTCGCGGGCATCAAGCTCATCGACCTGGCGCTGGTTGCGCTTCACCTGACCTGAGGAACGCCACGTGCGCAAGGAACTTCGTCCGACCCTCGTGCTCTTCCTGCTCCTGTCGCTCCTGACCGGCGCAATGTATCCCCTGGCGGTCACTGGCATCGCGCGCGTGGCCTTTCCCGGCGCGGCCGCCGGATCGTTCATCTCGCACAACGGCGTCGTCGTGGGCTCCCGCTTGATCGGTCAGTCTTTCGCCGGCGCCGAGTGGTTCCACGGCCGGCCTTCGGCGACCGGAGGCGGCGGATACAATGCGGCGTCGTCATCCGGGTCGAACCTCGGTCCGATCAACCCGGGCCTCCTCGACTCCCTGGCTGCGCGTGCGACGACGCTGCGCCGCGAGAATGCCCTCGGCGCAGGCGCTCTTCCGGTCGATCTCCTGACCGCCTCGGCGAGTGGTCTGGATCCGCACATCACTCCGGCGGCAGCACGCCTCCAGATACACCGGGTGGCGGTCCGGCGGGGCGTGTCCGACGCCATCATCACCGACCTGGTGGCGAAACACACCGAAGCTCGGCAACTCGGGGTGCTCGGTGAACCGCGCGTCAACGTCTTGCGGCTGAACATCGCGCTCGCGGAACTCTCGGCTCGAGGTCACCTATGACCTCTAGATCGACCGGCGTCACCCTGCGCGATCATCCCCCGGGGCAGTAACCTTCCTCGCATGAGCGACTCCTCGCGCCCCGACCCCGATGCGCTGCTCGCCCGGATGCGCGACGCAGCGGGGCGTCAGCAGCGCGGTCGCTTGAAGATCTTCCTCGGCGCCTCTCCCGGTGTGGGGAAGACCTTCGCAATGCTGGAAGCGGCGCGCGCAGCCGCAGCGACTGGCCGGGACGTCGTAGCGGGAGTGGTGGAGACACACGGGCGCGCCGACACGGCCGCGCTGCTTCAGGGGCTCCTGCGCTTGCCACTGGCGCAGCACGCCTATCGCGGCAAGGTGTTGGAGGAGTTCGATCTCGAGGCCGCCCTTGCTCGCCGACCCTCCCTCGTCCTCGTGGATGAGCTGGCGCACACCAACGTCGCGGGTTCCCGACATGCCAAACGCTGGCAGGACGTTCGCGAACTCCTGGCGGCCGGCATCGATGTCTCCACCACCGTCAATATCCAGCACATCGAATCGCTGAACGATGTCGTCGCACAGATCACGGGCGTGACCGTGCGCGAGACGATTCCCGATGCGATCCTTGACGAGGCCGATGAACTCGAGCTGGTGGATGTCTCGCCTGATGTGTTGCTGGAGCGCCTCCGGGCTGGCAAGGTTTACCTGCCGGCCCAGGCCGAGCGAGCGCTCGAGCACTTCTTCACCCGCGGCAACCTCATGGCGTTGCGCGAGCTCGCCTTGCGCCGCACGGCACAACAGGTCGATGCCGAAATTCTCGACTGGCGGGAAGAAGCGGGTATCCGCCGTGCCGTCCCCGCCGCCGAGCGCGTGCTGGTCGCCATTCCCGCGACCCCTGACGCGCCGCGGCTGGTCCGTGCCGGCTGGCGAATGGCCACCGCGTTGCGGGCCGAATGTCTCGTGCTCCACGTCGAGACCGCCGCCGTGCGCGGCGCCTCGGAGTCCGATCGTCGGGCCGTGGTCGAGGCGCTTCGGCTCGCCGAGGAACTCGGCGCCAGAGCGCAGACGGTGACCGGCATCGATGTCGGGGCCGAGTTGATCGCCTGGGCGCACGAGGAGAATGTGACCCGGGTGGTGGTGGGTCGTTCGCGCGCCGCGAGCTGGGCGCGGCGATTCCGGCGATCGCCCGTCGACCGACTGCTGTCCGCGCAGGAAGGGATTGATGTCCACGTGCTTGCGCTGCGAGACACCCCGATTGGGTCCCAGGGCGGCGCCCGGCTCTCACCGTGGCGTGGCTCGGTACGCGAGTACGCGTTCGCACTCCTGTGGGTCGCGTTGGCGGCCGGCTTCGGCTTCCTGGTGCGAGACGTGCTCTCGACCACCGACATCGCGATGAGTTTCCTGTTGTCAGTGGCCGTTGCTGGCGCACGTTCCAGGCCGGGTCCCGGCGTTGCGGCCGCGATCGCCTCCATTGCCGTCTTCGACTTTGCCTTCGTGCCGCCGTACTACACCTTCGCCGTGAGTGACGGCCGCTACCTGGTGACCTTTCTCGTGATGCTGCTGGTGGCCGTTGCGGTGTCGCGGTTGACCTCTCGCAGTCGGGAGCAGGCGGTGGCAGCACGTGCGCGCGAACGTCAGACTGGCGCGCTTCTCGAGCTAGCGCAGGAGCTCGCACTGGCGACCGAGCCTGCCCTCGTCGCGGAGGCCGTCGGCCGCAGGGTTCGCGACTCGATTGGCGCCGAAGTGGCCGTGCTGGTGACGGGAAACGGAGACTCGCTGGAACTGGCGTCGCCATCCACGATCATCCTCGACGACAAGGAACTCACGGTGGCTCGGTGGGCACGGGATCGTCGTGAGAGCGCCGGATTCGGGACCGCGACACTGCCGACGGCTACCGCATTCTGGGCCCCGCTCGCGGTCGCCAGTGGAGCAGTTGGCGCCTTGGGCGTGCGACCTCCTGCCGGCGAGTTGTTGCGCGAGCCCGAGCGGCGACTGTTTCTGGATGCCGTGGCCGGTCAGGCGGCGATGGCGCTCGAGCGCTTGCGCCTGATCGATCGCGCGCAGCATGATCAGGTCGAAATCGAAGGCGAACGGCTGCGGTCGGCGTTGCTTTCTTCGCTGTCGCACGACTTGCGGACCCCGCTTGCCGCGGTGGAGGGCGCTGCGAGCACCTTGCGACGGGACCTCGAGCTGGTCGCCCCATCGGTGCGCGAGGAGTTGCTGAGTACGATTCTCGACGAGGCCCACCGGATGGGGCGACTCATCGGCAATCTGCTCGACATGGTGCGCGTGGAATCGGGTTCCCTGCAGGTTCAGCGTGAATGGCAGTCGATGGAGGAAGTGGTAGGGGTGGCGCTCCTGCGACTCGACTCCGTGCTTGCTCCGTTCCGGACCACGCTGGATGTCCCCGCGGATCTCCCGCTGATTCGCATCGATGGGCTCCTCATCGAACAAGTGCTGGTGAACCTGATCGAGAATGCGGTGCGGTATGCCGGCGCAGGCGGCGAGATCACGATTGCAGCACACCGGGTCGGCGACCACCTCGCCGTGACTGTCGGTGATCGCGGCCCAGGTGTCGTGCCCGAGGATCTCGAGCGCATTTTCGAGAAGTTCCAGCGAGGCACCGGCGTGGCAGCAGGCGGGATCGGGCTCGGACTCGCGATCTGTCGCGCCATCCTGCTGGCCCACGGCGGTGTCATCCAGGCCAGCGCGCGCGAGGGCGGGGGACTCCTGGTGACATTCACGCTGCCGCTCTCTGCGGAACAGCCGACCCCCGTGCCGGAGCTCCTCTCGTGACCCTGCGCACCACCATCGTGCTGATCGAAGATGAGGTCCCGATGCTGCGCTTCCTGCGCGCCGCATTCGGCCTCGAGCCGGTGGACCTGATCGAGGCCACTACCGCTCGCGAAGGGCTGGCGCAGGTTGCCGGGCGACGTCCTGATCTCGTGCTGCTCGACCTCGGGCTGCCCGACCTCGACGGACTCGAAGTCGTTCGTCGGATTCGGGAGTGGAGTGAAGTTCCCATCATCGTGTTGTCGGCCCGCGGCCGCGAGGGCGACAAGGTCGCAGCGCTCGATGCCGGAGCAGACGATTATCTGACGAAGCCGTTTGGCGTTGAGGAGTTACAGGCCCGCATCCGGGTGGCACTGCGCCACGCGTTGCGTCGGGAGGCGCCCGAGCCGGTCGTCACCATCGGTCCCCTGCGCTTCGATTTCGTTGCCCACACCGTGCATCGCGATGGCGTCGAAGTGCACCTGACGCCGACGGAGTTCAAGCTCCTCGGCGCATTGCTGCGGCATCCGGGCCGCGTCATCACGCATACCCAGCTGCTGCGCGAGGTGTGGGGACTGCATACCGATGAGCAAGTGCACTATCTGCGCGTTTACACCGCGCAACTACGCGGCAAACTCGAGGTCGATCCGGCGCGGCCGCACTGGTTGCTGACGGAGCCCGGGGTTGGCTACCGTTTCCGCGCCGAATAACCTGCCCTCGGCTCCCTTCTCCCTTCTCCCTTCTCCCTTCTCCCTTCTCCCTTCTCCCTTCTCCCTTCTCTCTTCTCTCTTCTCTCTTCTCTCTTCTCTCTTCTCTCTTCTCTCTATTTCAGATCAATCATCCCGATCCTGCCGCTGCCGCTCAGCGCCAACCAGAGACGCTTCCGGGTAACGTCGGTCACCATGTGTCGCACCACCACGCTTCCGCTGGGAATCTTCACCGTCTCGAACGTTTCGGTGGCTGGATCGAACGCGACCATCAGATTGGTCGACTGCTCGTTGTACCAGAGCTTGCCATCGGTGCCGATCGCGATGCCGTACGGTCCGGAGTTGGCTCCGCTCGGCGATGCCCACTCGCGGACCTTGGCCGTGGTCGGGTCGAGCACGCCGAGGAAGCCGCGCGCGTTGTCGGTATACCAGACCTTGCCATCGGCAGTCACCGCGAGTCGACGCGGTCGCGCAGCAGCGTTGGGGAGTTCGAACGGCGTGAAATTCCCGTCTGCGGTGTTGACGTGTCCCAGCATGTTGGTGCCGAGGTGCGCGATCCAGATCGAGCCATCAGGCGCCGAGCGCATGCCGTAGGGAATCGAGCCTGCGACAGGAACCTCCCACACGTCGACCTTGCCGGTGGCGGGATCGAGCCGGCCGTAACTGTTGTTGTTGGCGTCGGTGAACCAGATCTGCCCGTGAAGGGCGATCGGCGTATGCGGATTCCTGACGATGTCAGGGAGCGGATACTCCGTGATCTTCATCGTCTTCGGGTCGAGTCGACCAAGCAGGCCCTGCGTCTGACCGGTGTACCAGACGCCGCCATCGGGCGCGACCTCGATGCCGTGCGGTCCGGAGTGGGGCGTTGGTGTCGGGGTATCGGTGATTACACCGGTGGTCGGGTCGAGTCGGCCGATGTAGGAATTGGTTTGATCGGTGAACCAGACGATGCCGTCGGCGCCGACGGCGGGGTCGTGGGGGAAATTGCCGGCACGCGGGATCAGGTGTTCCACCACGGTGCGCGCCGCCGGTCGCTGGGCCGTGACCGGCAGGACGGCGCCCAGCATCAGGGCGAAAAGCGTAGTCTGGATGCGCATGGGATCCTCGATGTGTTGGTATCGGCCCGGCGCCCTACGACCCTGGGCGCGCCAGAGTTCCTGCCACGGATCGGGCCGAATGTCTCGCTTCTCGCTTCTCGCCTCTCGGTTCTTCCGTTATTCTTCCCGTCTCCAACCCGCTGTTGCGCCCATCCCCGTGAGGAGTCTCCGATGTCCGATGCCCCGCTTGCCTCGATCTCGCCCGCCCGGGCGGCGCAGGAGCTCGCCAAGCTCTCCGCCGCACACAAGAGCGGTGAGATCGCTGCGGATGTCTACGAGCACAAGTTCTCGCGGATGGTGTCCGAGCTTCGCGACCGCCGCATTTCCGGCACGCGGGCCGAGATCATGGCCGCGCTCGAACCGTTGCGGATTGATGGTACGGTGACACCGGCCGAGTGGGATCGCTTCGTGTCCCAGCTCGGTCTCGCCTGAGCCAGACTTCCTGATGGCTGTCGTTCCTCGTCGCCGCACCGGCACCGTCCGGGTCGGCGGCGTTGCCGTGGGGGCGCTGCACCCGATCGTGGTGCAGTCGATGACCAACACCGACACCGCCGACATTCCCGGCACCATTCACCAGATTGCCCAGCTCGCGCGGGCAGGGAGTGAACTGGTCCGGGTGACCGTGAACAACGACGCGGCCGCGGCAGCCGTGCCGGAGATCGTCGCCGGTCTCGCAAAGGTCGGCGTCACGGTCCCGATCGTGGGCGATTTCCACTACAACGGACACCTGCTGCTGACGCGCTTTCCCGCGTGTGCTGCGGCCCTCGCGAAATATCGCATCAACCCCGGCAACGTAGGCGGCAAGCGGCACGACGAGCATTTCCGTGCCATCGTTGAAGTCGCCATCGCGAACGACAAGCCGGTGCGGATCGGCGTGAACTGGGGCTCGCTCGACCAGGCGTTGCTGACCGAAATGATGGATGCCAACGCGATCGCCGCGGAGCCGCTCTCCGCTCGCGACGTCATGATGAATGCGATGCTCGAGTCGGCGTTGCGCTCGGCAACGTCCGCCGAATCGATCGGCCTCGGCCACGACCGGATCATTCTCAGCGCCAAGGTGTCGAACGTTCAGGACCTCGTCGATGTGTACCGCATGCTTGCCGCACGATGCGACTACCCGTTGCACGTCGGCCTCACTGAAGCGGGCATGGCGATGAAGGGGATGGTGGCCTCGGCGGCGGGTCTCGGGATCCTGTTGCAAGAGGGAATCGGCGACACGATCCGGGTCTCCCTCACCCCGAGCCCCGGCGGCGACCGGAGCGAGGAAGTCCGCGTCGCGCAGCAGATCCTCCAGTCGCTCGATATCCGTCATTTCACGCCACAGGTCACCTCCTGCCCGGGCTGCGGTCGGACCACATCGACCTTCTTCCAGTCGATGGCCGAGGAGATCGAGGGGCACCTGAGGTCGCGGATGCCCCACTGGCGGGGGACCTACCCAGGCGTCGAAGAGCTCAAGGTGGCGGTTATGGGGTGCGTGGTGAACGGACCGGGCGAGTCCAAGCACGCCAATCTGGGGATCTCACTGCCGGGGACCTTCGAGGAGCCGGTGGCACCAGTCTTCGTGGACGGCCAGCTTTTTGCCACGCTACGCGGGGAGGGGATCGTCGCGGAGTTTCTGGTGATCCTCGAGGACTATGTAGTGAGGACCTACGGAGCCGGCCAGAATTCGGCTGCTCTTGCGCCAAGTGCCCCATAATCAGAGATTTAGCGATTAATGCCCACCATTCAGATGCCACCGCTAGAGGAGTTTTTCCCGATGCGACTTATCCGACGGATCTCCGCGACCGCCCTGGTCGCGTCTCTGGCCCTCCTGGCGTCGTGTGGCGATACCGCCAAGACCACGCCAACCGACCCGACTCTTGATCTCGGCATCCGCGATTTCACGATCAGCTCGAACCCGTCGTGGACCAAGGAACCGGCCGACCCGCTCCCGGTCGATAGCCGCACGGTGCTGATCGGCGGCCTGATCTCGGCAGCCGGTTATCCCAAGTTTGGTGCGACCCAATACACCGGTGGCGGCAACGACTGGCTCGACATGAGCACGTCGCCGAACTTCTCGCGCAACCCGCTTGGTTGGAACTTCACCTTCCGGTTGAAGCCATCGGCTGCGGCTCTGCCGATTGGAGTTTACGTCGCGACGATCCCTGTGAACGTGCCGGCGGCGACCAACAATCCGCAGATGCTGACGGTGACGTTCAGCAATTGCGGCAACTGCCTCTTCCTCGGCAGCGTGCGCACGGGCGTGATCGGTGTGGGAGGGACGACCTGGACCCCTTCAACGACGATCAACACGTCGGGTAGCTACATCTATCAGGATTGGCGTCTCTTCCTCGATCCGGGTCAGTCGGCCTACGTCCAGATGGTTGGTGGCAGCTACGTCCCCTGCAACGAGACTGGTCCGCTGGGCGACCTCTCGGACCCGCACATGTACGTCTTCACAGCAGGCGGCGCCAGCTATATCGGTTCCAATGACGACTACTGTGGCTACTCCTCGCAAGTCGGCGCGCTCACCAACGGAACCGGCACGCGTCAGGAATATCTGGTTCGGACGTACCAGCACGGGTCGGGTACCACGGGTGGCCTCGGCGTCGGCGGCTACAACTACGTTGGCACCTACACCGTTCGGGTCGTCTCGGTCTCGTTCGGTGGTGGCGGCGGCATCCGCGAGCAGGGCAGCGTCGACAAGAAGAAGATCAACTAACTTCGGTCGGCATCCCTGCACCACCAGCGCCCCGGAGCCCTCACGGCTTCGGGGCGCTGTGTGTTTCTCCCCTGATTAGATTGGTGGCGTGTTCGACCCCACCCTTCCCGACGCGCTGCAGCAACGCCCGCTTGCTGCGATCCCGCTGCTCTTCGCTGCGGGGCTCGCGACCTCGCTGACGCCCTGCGTCTACCCGATGGTCCCGATTACGGCAGGAATCCTCGGCGGCTCGGGTGCCGTGGGCCGATCGCGTGGACGCACTGCCGTGGTGACGGCGGTGTACGTCCTCGGGCTCGCCACGGTGTACGCCACGCTCGGGCTGGTCGCCGGACTCAGCGGCACCCTCTTCGGAACCATCTCGTCGAATCCGTGGGCGTATTTCACCTTCGGCAACCTGCTCGTGCTCGCGGCACTCGCGATGCTCGACGTGTTGCCCGTGAACGCGCCGACGCGACTCCTTGCCTGGGCGAGCCGCATTGGATCCGATTCGCTCGGTGCCGTGTTCCTGATGGGCGCTACCTCGGGACTCGTGGCGGCGCCGTGCGGTGCGCCCGCCTTCGCCGCGGTCCTGACCTGGGTCGCCGCAAGTCAGAGTGCCGTGCTTGGATTCGTCTACCTGTTCGTCTTCTCGCTCGGGATGACCGCGGTCCTGGTGGTCGTTGGTCTGTCGGCGGGATCGCTTGGCGCGTTGCCTCGTGCCGGCGTCTGGATGATCTGGATCAAGCGCGTCGCGGCGTTCGTGATGCTGGCGATGGCCGAATATTATTTCGTCAAGATGGGGAGCGTCCTTTGAGATCGTACCGACTCGCGAAAAAATTCGTCGCTGGTGCGGCGCTTGCGCCGCACGGGTCTCCACGACGCGCAAACGTCGTATCTTTTTCGCACCGCGTGCTGTCCTCCGCATTCGTTGTTGCGACAATTCTCGTCGCTCGCCCGCTCCACGCGCAGGATGATGGCGCGCGCGTTGGCTCACGCGCGCCCGTCGTCATGGTGGGCGATCTCGACGGCAAGCCGACGCGTGTCGGTCACGTTGCGGGGAAGCGCGCGGCGGTGATCGAGTTCTGGGCCACCTGGTGCGACCTCTGCAAGGAACTGCTGCCACGCGTGCGACTGGCGCAGAAGCAGTATGGTGATCGGGTCGACTTCTACGGGGTCAACGTCACCGTCAATGAGTCGAAGGCGCGAGTCCAGCGTTATGTGACTTCCGAGCATCCACCGTGGGTCACCCTCTACGATGACAAGGGGGTCGCGGTGCGCGCGTTCAAGGCGCCTGCCACGTCGTATGTGGTGATCGTCGACCGGGACGGGCTGATCCGCTACGTCGGCAGCGGCGGGACGCAGGATCTCTCGGCGGAACTCGCCAAGGTGGTGGGGAAATGAAGGTCATGCTGGCGCTCGGGGCGGTCCTCCTGGGTGCGGCGAGTCCGGCAATCGGGCAGGGAACCACGGCGCGGCTCCCCCGGGTCAAGCTCGCGCTCGAGGACGCGCCGCGGCTGGGACGACCGGCGCCACTGGTAGTTCTTCCCTACGCCACGGCGGCCGGCATCGGTCCTGTCGATCAGCCCTTTGCACTCGGCAAGGAACTCGGCAACATTGTCGTGCTCGCCTTCTATCCGGGCGATTTCACGCCGGCGAGTACGGCGCAGTGGCGCGCCTTCCGGGAGCGCGCCGATTCGCTCTTCGGTACCGGTGTGGTGGTGGTGGGAGTCGCGAGTGATTCGCTCGCGACGCATCAGCGTTTTGCGCAGGAACTCGAGTTGCCATTCAAGCTGCTCGGCGATGCCGATCACACGGTCGCGCGTCGGTATGCGGCCATGAACAGCAAGCAGCCGCGCCACATGGTAGTGGTTGTTGGACGGGACGGCAGGGTACGTTACGTGGATTCCACATTTGCGCCTCTCGACCCCGAGCGCTACGTCCATCTCGCCACCGCGATCGCGGCGGCCAAGGAGCGGCCATGATTCGAACCGCAGTCACCGCCTCGGTGATGCTGATCTCGTTTGCCGGAGCGCTGAAGGCTCAGGAGAAGGAGATGCGCGTCACCTTCACCGATGCCCGCGGTGGCTACTGCATCTCCTACCTGATCGATCCGGCGGTGGCAGCAGAACTCGCCCCGGCGGGAGCAGCCCTGACTCCGGCCGGCAAGGGGACCAGTGTCTCGCCCTTCCTCGCCCGGGTCATTCAGGATGAGCCCCAGTTCGCCGCCTGGATCCCGGCGTCGATCTGCATCGCCCGGTACGGTGCTGCCGCCGTCGACGGCCGCGAGGTCGCCAGAGCCAAGCCCGGGAAGGCGATCAGCGTCATCACCTCCTGGGTGTCGGTCGCTGAGCCGCTCGGGGTCTCCGGGGCCACGGCGCTGCTGCTCTCGATCAGCTCCGACGAGGGGCGGCTGCTGCGGTCCCTGCAGGAGTTCGGGCTTGGGGCGGAGGAGAAGACCCCGATGATCACGCCGGGAGAGGGCGACGACATCCAGCTCGATCTCAAGCTGGAAAAGACCAAGATTACCTGGGTCGGGCACCCCACCGGAGACCCTCGTGTCGGTTCGACACAGTCGATGTCGTTCGGATACGCGGGGGCGCGCAAATCGGTCTGGTCAATCACCACCACGACCACCCCTGCGGAGACCCATCTGATGGTTGGCTCCTTCCGTCTGGAAGGGAAGGATGTCCTCGCAAAGGCGCTTAGATCCTCACCAATCAGGGCAGTCGGCCCCCAGGAGACCGGGGGAACCGCCGAGTTCGTCTTCCATCGACTGGCCGGGCACTGAACCCAGGCCGGGTTAGCACGGCAATTGCCTCAAGTACCACCGGCTCAACGCGCCCCACATCGGTCCTGCCACGATGATGGGAGTGACGGGCCGGCGGTCGAGAGGCTCCAAGTCAATACAGCACAACGTGTTGACCACGGATCATCCCCTCGATAGCTCAGCTGGCTGGCCCCGGATTCGACCGATCGCGCATGGCGTGGCGGGAGGATGACGGGTGTCGGAATGACGCGGGTCTCGGGGACTTCGTCGCGAGCGGTGCTCGCAACCCCGCCCTCGCCCGTGCGATCGTCTGCTCGGGCCA
>JBDSMX010000071.1:0-29206 GCA_039915645.1 Gemmatimonadales bacterium
CATCCGGATCGTACCCCGCAAACTTCCCGGCCGCGCGCTTGGCGTCAAGCCATTCGCCGTAGCCCGACTCGACGATCCCTTCCGAGGTCACCTGCTCGGTGGCCGCGCGCACGGCGAGATCGTTGGCGTACTCGTTCTTGGGATGCCCTGCATGTCCACGGACCCAGGTGAACTGTGCCTCATGTAGCGAGAGCGACTGCCAGAGCGCCTTCCACAGCTCGAGGTTCTCGATCACGCCACCCGCGCGGACCCAGCCTCGCGCCTTCCACTTCGGTGCCCACTCGCGGATCCCCTTCACCAGGTATTCCGAATCGGAGATGATCACCAATCGGAGTCGCGACCCCTTCTGCCCCAGCAACTGCAATGCGGCGATCGCACCCGCAAGCGCCATCCGGTTGTTGGTGGTCGATGCCGAGTGCAGGAAACAATCCCGCCGCTGCACGCCCTTGGGCGAGCGGATCTCGACCAGCCCGCCGGCGCCCCCGGGATTGTCGCCGGGCTTGCCGTTGCCGAGGCAACTTTCGTCGAGGTGCAGGACCGCGATGGGAAGGGGAGCTGGGCTCAGGGGTCGATTACCTGGAAATGGTCGAGGTCGGCTAGCACGAAGGTGAGTTCATCGCCGGTCATGGCGAGATAGCCCATCAGGGCCTCCCGGCCACGAGACGTCGTCATGGCAGAAGCGACGACCACGTACTCGTTGCCGCGACGCCGCAACGTGACCCGTTTCCGCTTCCGCACGGCATGCTCGAGCTGTTCCATCCGTTCGGGTGTCCAGCGGAAAGTACCCAAGAGAGAACTCCATGACGGACGGGACAAAGCTAGTCGAGAAGCGAGAATCGAGAATCGAGAAGCGAGGGGCGAGGATCGAGGCCAGCCATCGAGTTGAGATCCGCTCGCTGGGGCAGTTCGCGCTTCTCGCTTCTCGATTCTCGCTTCTCGTTCCTTATCTGACCCACTTCCCGCCCAGCATCACCTTCACGACCTGTCGCGAGTTGCGAATCTCGGCCAGCGGGTTGCCGCCGAGGACCACGAGATCGGCAACTCCGCCGACATGGAGCGAACCGAGCGAGTCCGCGCGTAGCAGTTCCGCGCCACGGAGGGTACCGGCACGGAGCGCATCGAGCGGGGTGAGACCGGCACGAACCAGGAGTTCCATTTCGAGATGGACCCCTGCGCCGGGCACGAGTAACTGATTCGAGGCGTCGGTCCCGGTCGCGATCCGGCCGCCAGCGAGCGCAAAGCTGTGGACGAAGAAGTCCTGCACTGCACGTGAGGCGCGGAAGGCAGGGTAGTCCTCGCGGACCCAGCCGGCACGCTTGATCATCCCGACCACATTCCAGTTTGCTCGCGCCGAGTCGGGGACGTCGGCGAGTTCATTGGCGCGGAAGAGACTGGAATCGTCGAGGCGCGAGAAGGTCTCGTGGAGTCCGAGCGTCGGCACCAGGGTGACGCCGAGGCCCGCGAGGGTACGTGCGACGGTGCCAAGACTGGCGGTGTCGAGGCCGGTCCAGCTCTCCTCGAAAGCGGTCCACCCCACGAAAAAGCCGCGGGCATGCGCTGCCATCAGCGCGACCGAATCGCCCGCCGCCTCGGGAATACCCGTCAGATGCTCGATCGAGGTCACGCCCAGTCGCGCGGCGGTAAGCGCGTCGGTCAACCCGAGGTGCGCGGCGACCGGAAGATTTCGGGCCCGGGCAGCTGTGATGACGGCCGCGAGCAGCGTCGGCGTGGTGTGGCTGTAGACCTTTACCCACGTGGCACCACGGGCAGCCACTGAAGCGACGGCGGCATCGGCATCATCGGCCGAGGCGAGCCCGATCGCGTCCGGGTAGGTGGTCGGGGTGCCATCGAGCATCGCCACGGCCTGGAAGAGTCGCGGCGAAGGCGTCCGCGCGGCGATGGCCCGCAGGGTGTCGGCGAGCGGGAAGCCGTCGTGCAGATCCCGCACCGCGGTGACGCCCCAGTGGAGTGCGAGGCCGAGTCCCCAGGGTTGCAGATGGGTATGCGAGTCGATGAGGCCGGGAATGATCCAGCGGCCGGTGACATCGGTGACCGTGGCACCGCGGGGCACGGGGACATCGGCGCTTGAGCCGATGGCGACGATATGCCCATCGCGAATCAGGATCACGCCCTGGGCGATGGTTCGCCCCGAGACCACATCGATCACCGTTGCGCCGCTGATTGCCTCCGTGCCGACGCCGGGGCGTGCAGTATCACACGCCACCAGCAGCAACAATGCGAGGGCGGAAAAGCGACGCGCCCCGGTCGGCCCGGAGCGCGTCAACGAGCAGGAGCGAAGCACCACTACTTCCGCTTCTTCGCCGCCTTCTTGGCCGGCTTGGCAACCTTCTTGGCCGCCTTCTTCGGCGCGGCCTTCTTCGCCGGCTTGGCGCCCTTCTTGGCGGCCTTCTTCGGCGCGGCCTTGGCGGCGGGCTTGGCAGCCTTCTTCGGCGCGGCCTTCTTGGGCGCGGCCTTCTTCATCGGCTTGGCAGCCTTCTTGGCGGCCTTCTTCGGTGCGGCCTTGGCAGCGGGCTTCGCGGCAGGCTTGGCGGCCTTCTTCGGCGCGGCCTTGGCAGCGGGCTTCGCGGCAGCCTTCGGAGCAGGCTTGGCAGCGGCCTTCGGGGCCGGCTTCGCGACGGCCTTCGGCGCAGGCTTGGCGACGGCCTTCGGGGCCGGCTTCGCCACAACCTTCTTCTTCGCCTTCTTGCGCGGCTTTGCCGGAAGCGAACCCGGGGCCGGCTCGGGGATGCTCATCGGGGTCGGGGCCGGCGAACCGCCGTTGGACGACTCCATCCAGCCGCCCGACAACTCCCACGAACTCTCCGAATTATGGAACAGATCCATGCTGCGCTCCTGCGGGGTGTAAAGTGTGAAAAATCACGTTCGGCCAACTGGAATTTTTGCGACACGTGCGAGTACGCGCGTGTCGACGCGCTATAATATGTCGCGTCCCTTCGTCGCTTGTGCAAGGTGTCCACGAGACCAGATGCGCGCACTCTGCTTGACCGCCACCGGCGGACCCGAAAAACTGGCCCTGATCGAGCTCCCTTCCCCACCGCTTCGGCACCCGGGTGAGGTGCGAATCGGCATCCGTGCCGCCGCACTCAATCATCTGGATCTCTGGGTGGCAGAAGGGATGCCGGGCGTTCCGACTCCGCAATTTCCGCACATCGTCGGCTGTGATGGCGCCGGCGTCGTGCTGGAAATCGGCAGTGCCGTGACGCACCTCGCGGTCGGTGATCGTGTGGTGATCAATCCGGGTTGGGGATGCGGCGAATGCGATGCGTGCCGCGGTGGCAACGATGTCTTCTGTCGGAGTTTCGGTGTGCAGGGTGAGCATCGCAGCGGTGCCGCGGCGGAGGAGGTCGTCGTTCCCGCGCGCACGGTGACCCCGATCCGGGGCAGCTGGAGCTGGGCCGAGGCCGCCGCGTTCCCGCTGGCGACTCTCACCGCCTGGCGCATGCTGACGACCCGGGCGCGACTCAGCACCGACGAGACCGTACTGATCTGGGGGATCGGCGGTGGGGTGGCCCTCGCGGCGCTGCAGATCGCGCGGCATCTCGGCGCGCGGGTGGCCGTCACCTCCGGCTCCCCCGCCAAACTCGCACGGGCCAAGGCCTACGGCGCCGAATTGCTGATCGATCATCGCGCCGAACCCGACGTTGGTGCCGCCTTCAAGCAATATTTCGGACATGGCGCCGACGTGATTGTCGACTCGGTTGGAACCGAAACCTGGACCCGCTCATTGAAGGCGATCCGTCCCAGCGGGCGACTGGTGACCTGCGGTGCGACCACCGGACACGACGTTGCCATCGACCTGCGTCGACTCTTCTGGTTCCAGTGGTCGCTCCTCGGCTCCACGATGGGCACGCCGGCGGAGTTTGCCGAGGTCGTGGCGCTGGGCGAACAGGGGCTGCTGCGCCCCGCGATTGATGCCATCCTTCCGCTCGCCGACGGAAGCGAAGCCTACCGGCGCCTCGGCGCGGCAGAACAGTTCGGCAAACTCGTGCTCGAGGTTTCCTCGTGAATCAGCTCAGTGAACGCCTGCAGGCCGGTGCCGACCAGCTCTGGCACGTCATCCCGGCGCTGCTCATCGCCGCGCTCATCATGATCGCGGGGTATTTCGTCGCCCGGCAGATCGAAAAATGGGTTGACGCCACCCTGAAGCGGCTCGACTTCAACCGGATGGCCGAAGCGGGAGGGTTTCGCGAAGTGGTCGACCGGACCGGCGCCCAGCTCGATCCGGTGCACGCCGTCGGGAAGCTCCTCTTCTGGCTGGTGATGCTGATCGTGATCCTCCTGGCCTCGGCGGCGCTCGGGCTCGAGAGCATCAACGAGATGTTCGGGATCATGATCTCCTTCATCCCGACCCTGATCAGCGCCATCGTGATCGTGATTCTCGGGATGGTGGTGGGCGAGTTTGTCCGCGGGCTGATTCTGGCGTCGGCCGGCAACGTCGAGGGCGTGCCGACGCTCGCGAAGGTCGCCAAGGGATCGGTGGTGGTGATCGCGATCTTCATGGCGCTGCAGCAGCTGGGGGTCGGGGAGGAGATCGTCACCGCCGCCTTCACGCTGATCCTCGGCGCGGTGGCGCTGGCCGTCGGCCTGGCGTTCGGACTCGGCAATACTCATCTGGCGGGAGAGATCACCCGGCGGTGGTACGATCGCAACAGGGAGCGTCGCCGCAAGCCGGAGACGCTCCCTGATGAGCAGACCGAAGAGTCGAAGGAAGAACCGCTACTCGACTAGGGCTTTGCCTTCGCCTGCTCCGGCACCGGATAGCGGAGCAGGCGAATCCCGCCGGGAAATTCCTCACCCATCAGGATGTGCGTGCTGGTCACGCCCAGCGCCATGCCACGGCTGGGCACCTTCACGACCACCCGCACCCCGCTGCTGTCGACCACCTGAAAGGTCCGCACCGAATCCAGGGCGATGCCGCTCTTGAAGAGCCAGACGCGCTGGTCGGGGGTCTGGAAGGCGGCTTCGAACGGCGGCTTGATCGCCGTGAATGGCAGCCGTCGCGCCGCGTCGCGCTGATCCTCGGGGAACCGGCGGATGAAGATTTGTCGGTCCATCTCCTGGATCGGCAGGATCGGGTCCTGCATTGGCGGGCCGGTAAAGGGCTTGGCGGCGTTGGGCCGGCGCCACTCGATCCGGTTCTGGAAGACGCGAGCGATCCAGAGCGTGCCGTCGCGACCCACACCCCAGAGATCCTGACCACCAAGGTTGCGGCGCTCGTAGCGCGGGCCGTTGGCGCCGTCGACCGCAGCAAGGTCGGGTGGCGCCAGCCGCGCGATGGTGTCGAAGCGAGTCATCTGGGCGTCGGCGCGGACCACGGCTGCGCTGTCCTTGAGCCCTTCGCCATCGCGCTTCGCCTCGGGTGGCACCTCGAAATACCACTGACCAGCGGCATCGCGGGCGTGGGGGAAGGCGCCGCGCAGCGCGTCGGGAGCCGGCCAGGCTTCGAGCCGTGCCGACCCGGGAAGCCAGGCGGTAAAACGACGCAGCCCCCAGTCACCGGCGATCACGGTGTCGCCGATGCCGAGCAACACCGAGGGGTGCGGGACTTCGACGGTGGTGATGCCGGGGAATGGCGTCACCGTGTGCGCGGCGAAGTCGGCGATCCGGAGTTCAGCCTCCTCGGACGCGAGTACCACCCATCGCTCGTCGGAGCGCGGGGTGGCTGCCGAGAGGTTGACCGCCGAGACGATGAGGGTGTCGGCGGTGGCGGCGACCGTGAGGACAGGGGCCGGCGGAGGGGGCTCGCTGCAGGCGAGCGCGAGCACGACCAGGAGGAGCGGGAGTCGAGTACGCATGGGACAAAGATACCGTGCGATCGTGACGGGAACCCCACCAGATCGATGACGAGGGGATGACAATCCCGGCGCGAGGGGGGTGGGCCGGACCGGCCTCAAAGGGCGCCGGACCGCCCCGAGTGAAGTCGGAGGGCTGGCGGACCGATAACCCACTCACCTGAATCCTCTCCCGGAGGGAGTGCCCGAGTGTTTGCGATCATTGGTCTGGTAGTCGTCATTGTCTCCGTCCTTGGCGGATTCGCCATGGCCGGTGGGCCAATGGCTGTGCTGCTTGCCTGGTCGGAATGGGTCGTGATCTGTGGCACGGCGCTCGGAACGGTGCTGATTTCTACCCCGCAGCCGGTCCTCAAGGCGCTGCTCAAGAAGCTCCCGGGCGTGTTCAAACCCAGCATCGTGACCCGGGAGTACTTTGTTGATGTCCTGAAGGCGTTGTTCGAACTCTTCCAGGTCGCCCGCCGTGACGGCCTGATCGCCATCGAATCGCACATCGAGGAGCCCGAGAAGAGCTCCATCTTCAAACGCTATCCCGCCCTGAGCAACAACCACCATGCGGTGGAGTTCCTCTGCGACGCCCTGCGCACGGTGCTGGTGGGCAGTGTGCCGGCACACGATCTCGAAGCGATGCTGGAAATGGAAATCGACGTGCATCACGAAGCGGATCACCAGATGGTGGCGGCACTGACTCGGGTGGCTGACTCGCTCCCCGGCATCGGCATCGTCGCCGCCGTGCTCGGCATTGTCGTGACGATGCAGAGCATCGGTGGCCCGATCGGCGAGATCGGTCACCACGTCGCCTCCGCGCTCGTGGGCACCTTCCTCGGCATCCTGCTTTCCTATGGCTTCATTGCGCCGATTGCCACGAACCTCGAATCGCGCAACCAGGAAGAATCCCAGCTCTACCTCGTCCTCAAGGCCGGCACGATCGCCTTTGCGAAGAACCTGCCGCCCATCGTGGCGGCGGAGTTTGCCCGCAAGGCGATCAGCGCAGACACCCGGCCGACGTTCCTTGAAATGGAAGCGGCGTGCAAGTCGACCCGCCTGGAGAAGGCGGCATGAAAACCGATCGCGAACAACCGATCATCATCATCAGGAAGATCATCAAGAAGGGCGGCGGCCATCATGGCGGCGCATGGAAGGTCGCATTTGCCGACTTCATGACGGCGATGATGGCGCTCTTCCTGGTGCTGTGGCTGGTCACCCAGAGTTCGGAGATCCGCTCGTCGATCGCCGGCTACTTCCAGGATCCGCTGGGTCGCAGCAATGAATCGGGTGCCTCGATGATCCCCGGCGAGGGGCAGCCAATGACGCCTACGCGTGCGCAGATCCAGGCCAAGCCGGCTGACGGTCGCCACGACGAATTGCTGCAGTTGAGCCAGCAGATCAAGGAATCGCTGCCGGATTCACTCGCCTCGGCGGGACTGAGCCAGCACGTGGTGGTCGAAGTGACCGATGAAGGTCTGCGGATCTCGCTGCTCGAGGACTCGACCGACGTCTTCTTCGCGAGTGGCAGCGCAGCCCTCTTCCCGAAGGCGCAGCAGCTCTTCACCTCGATCGGCACCGTGCTCCAGCGGCTGGGATATCCGGTCATCATCGAGGGCCATACCGACTCGCATCCGTTTGCGGCGGGCAAGGGCTACACCAACTGGGAATTGAGCGCCGACCGTGCCAATTCCGCTCGACGGGCGCTGGTGCTCGGTGGCTATGACGGTGCCAAGGTCACTGCCGTGCGCGGCCTCGCCGATCGCGACCCACGCATTGCAGAGGATCCGTCAGCCCCGCAGAACCGCAGGGTGACCATCCTGGTGCAAGTGCCGAAGACCGGTGAGGCGCCTGCGGCGGGGCGGAGGCCGGAGTGAACGCGGGCATCGTCCTGCTCGTGGGCGACAACGCAGCCGAACGGTCCGAACTGGGCATGATCCTGACTCGCCACGGAGGGCTGGTGGTGGTCGAGGTCGGTTCCGCTGAAGAAGCGCGCAGCCGGATCGGCGACCTCGCTCCCGAGGCCGTGATCGCCACGATGCTCGACATCGGGCCGATGGCTACCGCACTCAGCGAGCTGGTCAACGACGATCCGGCCCTGCTCGGCATCCCGCTGGTCCTCCTCGCCGACAATCTCGACGCCGACTCCCGCAAGCGGGCGTGGGGCCTCGGCGCCGCCGCCGTGCTCCAGAATCCGGTCGATGCCGGGGAGTTTTCGAGCTGTGTCCGGTCGGTCGTCACGGCGCGACGGACGCGATCGGAGCCGGCCTCGGGGGGGCGCTATGCGATGGAGAGTGTGCGACAGATTCAGGAACTGCTCGTCCACACGCTCGACTCGGCCGCCCCGGGCTCGGAACAGCGCGGGAACGAAGTGGCGGCCGCCGCGTTGATCCTGGCACGGGAGTTCGAGGTCGAGGAGCACCTGCTCGAGGATATGGTGCTCGCCGCCCGTTTCCATGAACTGGGGCGAATCGTGACTCCGGGACGGAGCCGTCCAGGGGAAACCGCGCCTTCGGGCCGAACCCTGATGGCCTCGGCGGTGTTGCTCAGACAGGTCGAGGTTTTCCGCGGGACTGCGCATCTGGTAGAAGCGATGGGAGCCAACTGGGACGGCACCGGGGTCCCGGCTGACCTCCAGCGGGGCCAGATCCCGCTGCGGGCCCGGTTGCTTCGGGTGGTGGTCGACCTGCTGGCCGCGGTCCGGGAACACGCGCGCGAAGGGGATGCCACACTGGCTACGGCAGCGATGGCGCTGAGCATCCACAGCGGGACCCGGTATGACGCGGCGGTGATTGCGGCACTGGATGTGCTGGTAGCAGCTGAGGAGAGCGGGACCCTGAGGCCCGAAGGGAGTCAGGTCCCGGTGCCGGATCTCCGCGAAGGGATGGTCCTCGCAGCCGATCTCCATACTGCGTCCGGGGTCAAGCTGTTGTCGGCCGGGGCGGTATTGACCAGCCAGAGTCTTCAGCTGATCCGTCGACGTGATGCCATAGATCCGATCGTGCACGGAGTCGTCATCTTGTCCAGCGGGCGATAGTCACCCTCTTCCTGGATTGTGTGCAGATGCTCAATCAACAGGAACTGCTCCGTGCCGCGCACCGCGCGAAGATGGCTGAGGTCATCGCCCGCGGGGTCGGTCACGATCTCCGCAATGCCGCCCAGATGGTCGGGATGGTGCATCAGTCCCTGCAATTCGATCCTTCCTTCTCGCCCGCGATGAGCGAGGGGCTTTCGAGCGCGCACTCCACCATCATGCGGCAGATCGGCGCGATGGAATCGTTCGCGCCGGGTTCCGGACGGTCGGGACCGGTCGCTCTCGCCGATGTGGTCGAACCGGTGGTGGCGATCTTCGCCCGCCGGCGCAGTGGCCCCAGAGTGGAATTCGATGTGCAGGTAGCGCGCACACTCCCGCCAATTCACGCCGTGGCAACAGACCTCGCCGAAGGACTCTTTGCGGTGCTGCTGAATTCGGTCGAGGCGATGGCAGGCCGCGAGGCTGGTCGCATCGTGATCAGCGCGAGCGTCAGTGAGGGTGTGGTATCGCTGATTGTGGAGGATGACGGGCCGGGAGTCGCGAGCGAAGTAGTGCCGAAGCTTTTCCATCCCTTCGCCGTGCGGCGCGAGCCGACTCAGCACCTTGGCATCGGACTCGCGGTCGCCAGGCTGCTGGCCGAGGGAAACGGTGGCACCCTGGAGTACGAACCGACGGCCGCCACGAGCGGCGCCCGCTTTGTCTTCACCACACGCCGCTGGAAATCCTCAGCCCGGGCGATCACTCCGAGTTGATCGGAGCGGGACGCGCGCCGCCCACGCGGAAGCGTCGTTGCTCGCGCGGGCCCGCTGATTTTCCGAAGCCACCTGCACCACCAGTTCCTCGCGCAGAATCCCGGTTTCGGTCGGCGCCTCGATGCCGAGCCGGACACCGCGACGATCACACGACAGCACCACCACGCGGATGTTGCCGTCGATCACGATCGCTTCGCCTTCCTTCCGACTCAGAACCAGCATGGCTCAGACCATCGTCAACAGGGTCTGCATCAGATCGTCGGCGACCTTGACCAGGCGCGACGCCGCTGCAAAGGCCTGCTGGTGCACGATCAGGTCGACCATCTCCTCGTCGGTCGAGACGCCGGTCGCGCTCGAACGGCGCGTTGCGGTGCCATTGGCGAGCGCCTCGGAGGCGTCCGATTCCTGGGTGGCATCGCGGACGATGCTGCCCACACTCGAGACCAGCGAGACATAAAACTCGCCGGCGGTGCTGCTGTTGAGTGCGGCGATGGGCGTGGTCCGCAGGCCGGCCAGCCGCAGCGCCACCGCGTTGTCACCCGAGGCGGAGGTGGTGCCCGCCGCAATGTTGGCGGCGTTGGCAGCGATCGGGGCGGCGAGCGCGAAGGAATTCGCGGTGACGCCGGCGGGATCGAAGAAGTTGGTATTGGTCGCGCCGCCCGGAGTGGTCCCGGAGGCGTGAATGGCATTGACTGAGGAGACCAGCGCCGACGTCAGGCGATCGAGTTCGGAGCGAACGCTCGGGAGCGCCTGCCCGGCGAGTTCGGAAAGCGCCGCGAGGGAGCCAGCGATCGGCGTGAGGTTGCGCGCCTCGCCCACTACACCGGCGAAGAGTCCGCCACCCACCGGCGTACGGACATCGAGCGTCTGCTGCTGACTGCCATCGACGAGCAGGGTGTCGCCGAAGACGACGCCCACCGAGCCGTTGTCGTGCTCGATCACGCGCACCGAGCCGTAGCCGGCGAGCTGGTCGAGCAGCTTCCCGCGCGCATCCTGCAGATCCGGCGCCGTGCGATTCGGCCCGCCCGATACCACGATCTGCTGATTGAGCGTCGCCACTTGCTGCGCGATCGAATTGACCTGCGTCACGGTATCGCGGAAGGTGTCGATGACGGTCTGGTTGACTTCGTCAATCCGGGAATCGATGGTGCCGATCTGCCGCACCAGCTGTTGTCCCGCCTGCTGCACTGCCGAACGCGCGGAGAGTGATGCCGGGTCGTTCGCGAGGTCGGAAAACGAACCGAAGAACGCATCGATCGATGCCGCAAGTCCGTTGTCGGACGGCTCGCCGAAGACCTGTTCGACCCGGCCCATCATATCGCGCAAGGTGTCGGCGTGCTGGAAGACGCCGGTCTCGCGCCGATACGATGCGTCGAGAAAGCGGTTGCGCGTGGCGAAGATGCCCTGATCGGTGACGCCCCGGCCAATGGTGCCGTCGGGCGTCCGCAGCGGGGTCTCGGCCGCGAGCGCGATACGCTGACGGGTGTACCCCGGCGTCGTCGCGTTGGCGATATTGTGGCCAGTCACGTTGAGCGCGCTCTGCTGCGTCTGGAGCGCCGACTTGGCAATGCTGAGCAATGAACCCAGAGACATCGATCAGGCCCGGGTATTGAGAACGACACCACTCGGCGTCGGGCGTTCCTTCACGCCGGAGTGTTGTCCATATTCGCCCGGGCCGTCGGTGACCGAGGTGAAGAGCGTCTGGAGATAGGCGTCGCCGGCCTTGAGTGCGCGCGCGAGGATTGCCTGGTTCAGGGCAAGTTCGCGAACCGCCATCTGCGCCTCGTTGCGCAGCGTCGTCCGCGCGTGGGCGAGGTCGGGAACCTCGGCCGTGAGCTCCTCGATCACCGCGTAGGTTGCCGGCTCGCCACCCGTGAGCAGCTGCATGATCTGTTCGCGGCGACGGCGAGCCTGCTCCAGCGTCAGCACCGAACGCGAGACGATCAGCGTCGCGGCATCGAGCGTGGCCGGATCGTCTTCGGAGACTCCCTCGCGCTGACGGGCCAGGGCGCTGCGCAGGTCTCCCAGCAGGCGCTCTTCGAGCGCCATCGCCGAGACGAGATCGGCACCGCTTACCATGGTCGAGGCGTCACTTAGGACCGACATCCAGCCTCCCTGCCGCAGACGGGGGATTCCCGGGCGCGATGGTCGCGACGGGAAGATTCTTGCTCAACTGCCGGTACATCGCTTCGGCGAGGCCGCGGTGCGTCTGCCCTGCCGCGAGTCGAGAAACCTTGTCGTCGAGCATCGAGGTAAACATCTTCTCGGCCGACGACGCTTCGATGGCCCCACCACTCGGCGACGCATCGCGCATCGCCTGGAAAAGCTGTCCGTAAAACACCGACTCCAGTTCCGAGGCCGCATGCCGCAGCTTCGCCTCGGGACTGCCCGGCGCCGGTCGCGGTGGACCGCCAATCGGGGTCGTCACCGGATGATGACCGTGGCCGTCATCGCACCGGCCGCGCGGAGACCATCGAAGACCGCCGCGACATCCGCGGGTGGTGTGCCCAGCGCCTGCAATCCCACCGCCACATCCCGCACCGTCGCTCCCTTGGCGAGCGAAACGACGCCAGCAGACGGGGCCGAGGTGGAATCGCCGATCCGCACCGTGATCCCGTGCAGCGAAACCACCGCCACACCGACCCGCGCATCACCACCGGCGACGATCATTCCGCTGCGAGCATCGATCACGATCCGCGGCGAATCGGAGGCGGTCACCGTGAGGGTATCCACGGCCGCGAGGAACATCGGGAGACTATCGGCACCGCCGGCCGGCGCCTTGAGCTGGATCGAACCCGGATCGACGACCCTGGCCGCCCCCGGACCGTACTTGCCATTGATCGCCGTGGCGACCCGCGCGGCGAGGCCGAGGTCGGGCGAGCGCAGCATCAGGCGGGGATTGGCAGCGAGAGCGAGCGCGGGCAGCGATGCCTCGAGAATGCCGCCATCGGCAATCCGGCCGCTCGATGCACCCTTGCTGCTGTTGCCGCGATACCCACCCCGGCCACTCCGTTCCTCCAGCTCGATCGGAATCGCGCCCTGCGCGGTGGCCAGCGGAGCATCATCGGGATTGGCGACGAGCGGGGTCATCCAGAGGACGCCGCCTCGCAGCGACGTGGCGTCACCGAGTGAGGCGACCTGCACCTCGAAGCGGCCACCGGGACGCAGATAGGGGGAGATCTCGGCCGTCACCAGGACGGCGGCGACGTTGCGCAGTCGCAGGCGGTCACCGGGGACTTCGATATTGAAGCGGCGCAGCAGGTTGGTCACCGACTTGACCGTGTGCACGGCGCCATTGCTGGTGCCGAACGACTTGTCGCCGGTGCCATCGAGGCCAACCACGATGCCGTAGCCAACCACCCGCACGGGGATTTCACCATCGCGCGAGGTGACATCGCCGATCCGCACCTGCGCCGAACTCGACGTGGCAATGACCGCGAGCGCCAGCAGGACCCACACCAGGAGGCGCCTCATGGCCAGAGCATCCCGAGGATCTTGCCGATGATTCCGGTCTTCGGCGAAATCTTCTTGCCCTTGTAGCTGATCGAGGCGTCGGCGATGCGGGACGAAAGAATCGTGTTCCCCGCACTGACATCTTCGGGGCGGATGAGGCCGGCGATGCTGACCTCCTGATTGCGGCCGTCGATCGCGAGCAGCTTGTGCCCCTCGATGTGCGCAACACCGCTGGGATCGATCGCGGTCACGCGCACGCTGAGCACGGTCGAGAGTCCGCCACTGCGGTTCGCAACACCGCCCTGATCCGAATGCGATGCGTAGGAAATACCGAGCGACTTCAGGATCGATGGCGCCGATTGCATATCCCACGCGCCGGATTGATCGCGGGTATTCCGTGCCGTGGTACTGCTCTGTTCTCTCGCCGTGGCCTGCTCGTCGACGATGAGTGCCAGGATGTCACCGACATGCAGCGGGCGGCGATCGGTCAGCCAGTTCGCGCGCATGCTGGCGCGTCGGGTCGTGGTATCGACGGCTGCCGGTGCGGCACCCGGTGCGGCTGGCGGTGGGGCGACCTGCTGCGCCGCCGCCGACATCGTCGGGGCGACCATCGCCAGCGCCAGCCATCCCATCATCTGCGCCTTCATTGTCCCTTCTCCTCCAACCGTGCCGCATTCGGGCCGGTAACAGTTCCCGCCAGCCGGGAACTTCCGGCACGGGCGTAGACCACTTCACCGAGTCGCGCGGCCGTCAGTGCCACCGCTTCAACCTCGAGTTCCACTGCGCCGCGGTGCCACCGCAGGGTGACGGCATCTCCGGGCGCAATCATCTTCGGTGCTTGCAACATCAGCCCCAGCAACGGCTCACCGGCGCGCACACTGCGGCGGATTTCCCATCCCACGATCGCCGTGATTGGCGATTTCGGAGCGGGGCCCCAGCGCATCCGCTGCTCGGTGACGATGTCATCCGACGCAATGACGTGCCCCGGTTCGAGCGCTCGGGCCGTCACCACCATCGAGTCGAGCATTCCCGCGTGCACGCGAATGGCCAGCGGTGCTCCGCCGATCCGTTCGGCGACGACAACCAGCCAGCCATCGGCGCCCTCGCCTGCCACCCGCACTGCGGTGGTGGAGTCGAGACGGCTGCGCGAGGCGATGAGGCCCCATTCGAGCCGAAGCCGCTCCGGGGCTGCACTCCAGCGTGCCGCGACCGCGGCGCGCACGCGCGCGGCAAAGGCCTCCGGGACCGTGGTATCGGCCGGAGCACCTGCGGCGAGCACGCTCGCCGAGAGCAACAGTTCAGCGAATGAGATCACTGATCGAGGACATCATGTCCTCGGCCGCGCGGATCGCACGCGAGTTGATTTCGTAGGCGCGCTGTGCCGCGATCATGTCGGTCATTTCCTGCACCACTTCGACATTGCTCGACTCGAGCGTGCCCTGCAGGAGCCGGCCGAAGCCATCCTCCTGCGGCACGCCGGTGGTCGGCTGGCCGGACGCGACAGTTTCGCCATACAGGTTGCCGCCGAGCGAGAGCATCCCGGCCGGGTTCACGAAGCGGGCAAGCTCGAGCTTCCCCACCTCGACAGACTGGGCGTTCTTGCCGCTGGTGACCGACACGCTTCCCGATTCGGAGATGGTGATGTTGGTCGCATCGGGCGGAATCACGATGTTCGGCACCAGCGCCGCGCCCGAGTTGGTCACCAGCTGACCACTGTCGGACAGCGTGAACGAGCCATCGCGGGTATAACCGGTATCGCCCGACGGGAGCTGGACCTGGAAGAAGCCCTCGCCTTCGATCGCGAGATCGAGCGGCCGGCCAGTCTGCTCCGGCCCGCCCTGTCCGTGGATCCGGGTCACGGCCGCGAGTCGCACGCCATGACCGATCTGCATCGGGCCGACGGTGGCGTCGCCCGCGCTGGTGCGCGGTCCCTGCACCGTCTCGTAGAGGACGTCCTCGAAGTTCGCCCGGCTGCGCTTGAAGCCGGTGGTGTTGACGTTCGCCAGATTGTTGGCGATCACGTCGACCATCTTCTGCTGCGCGATCATGCCGCTGGCGGAGGTACGGAGTCCTGGGTTCATTGCTGGTTCCTGGTTCGGAGAATGCGCCGGCTCAGACGCGGCCGAGTTCGTTGGTCACGGTACCCATCACCCCATCCATCGTCTTGAGGACGTCGAGGTTGGCGGCATACGCGCGCTGGATGGTGATCAGGTCGACAGTGCCGAGGAGCGGATCGACGTTGGCATCTTCGAGCGCACCCTGCGCGACCGTGACACTGGTTGCCGCCTGGGTCGCTCCGCCGGGGATGAATCGCCCCGCCCCTTCCTTCGTCAGCGTCGACGGGTCAGCCACGGTTTCGACGCGCAGTTGCCCGACGCTCTTGCCGTCGACCGACACGCTACCATCGGTGCCGATCTCGACACGCCGGCCACTCACATTGATCGGGCCGTCGCTGCCGAGAATCGCGTCGCCGTGATTGTCGACGAGGGTGCCGTCGTTGCCGATGCCGAGCGAACCGCCGCGGGTGAGCCGTTCGCCCTGCGGCGTCTGCACCACCAGGAAGCCATCACCCTTGAGCGCGAGATCGAAGGGACGACCGGTGTCGCGCAGGGTGCCCTGCCGCAGATCGATTGCCTGGACCGGCACCGGATGCGGATCGCCGGCGCTCTGGCGCGCAGTGAGGCGATCGCCCTTGAAACCGGCGGTGCTCACGTTCGCGAGGTTGTTCGCCGTCGTCTGCTGGAGACGCGTGTAGTACGACAGCGTCCGGGCGGTATTGATGATGCTGCGTAGCGGCATCGGCACTCCTGCTAGGGACAACAGGAGGAAAAGCAAGCCGTGTGCCGTATTGTGGAGAGTTGTAACGTGTTGTCAGCAAAGCACTTGCAAGATGGGTTCCGGGCCGGTTCCGGGGGGCGGCAGAACGGCCCGGCAATCCTTTCCTCAGGTCGGCAGAGTCAGTGCGTGCCGACCAGCGAACGGACGGCGTCCTGGCAGAGCCGGATCTCGCGCGCGATCGCCGCGATCGAGGCTCCGTCGGCCGCCAGACGCTCCGCCTCGCGTACCCGGTCGGCGTTGGTGCGAAGTGGCTTGCGACTGGTCGCCATCACCAGCTGTTCGGTCGGCTTGATCTTCACAGCCGGCAGCTCGATGCGGATCGCCCGGGGCCGACGGAGTCGGCGCACGCGCCAGACATTCACCAGCACCACGAGCCCGATGAGTGCCACCACGGCGAAGACCACCCCGACGACCTCGGCGCTCGTGGGTTGGGAGCCGCCAGTCACGATATCACCAATGCGCTGGATTGCGACGCTGGCTCCGGCACGGAATGTCATGCTGCCGCCTCCGCCGTCATGTACTCGCGCAAGGTGCGCAGCGCGGCAGTCCGCACTTGCGAAATCCGCGATTCGGTGACGTGGAGCACCTCGGCGATCTGCCGCAGGGTGAGTTCCTCGTAGTAGTAGAGCGCCAGCACGGTGCGCTGCTGTTCCGGCAGCGAAGCGATCGCTTCGCGCACCAGCGTGCGGCGTTCGTCGCGGGCAATGCCGGCGTCGGGTGCCGGAGAATTGTCATCGGCCAGCAGTTCCGCGAGCGAGGGCCGTCCGCCTTCACCACCGGCAGGCGCGGTGTCGAGTGCCACGGTCACGCCGGCCTCGGCATCATTCCGCCAGCGCCAGTAGGTCGCGAGGTCGATCTGCAATTCGTGGGCAACTTCTTCGGGGCGCGGGCGCCGACCGAGCCTCCGCTCCAGCGCGGTCGTCGCGGTCGAGACCTGACGCCCCTTGGTCCGCACCGAGCGTGGCCGCCAGTCGGCCGCACGCAGTTCATCCAGAATCGAGCCACGGATCCGCTGCGTTGCGAAGGTGGCGAAGGCGAAGCCGCGCTCCGGATCGAACGCTTCGAGCGCCTGGACCAGTCCGAGTGTGCCGGCACCGACCATGTCCTCGTAGGCGAGTGCATCACCAACCCGGGCGGCAATCTGCCGCGCCGTGTGATGCACCAGCCCGAGATGCTGGGTCAGTAGTTCGGCGCGCGCATCGGCGTCGCCGTGCTTGCGATATCGTTGCCAGAGTACTTCAGTCGCGGGTGCCATGATTCATTTCCCTTCAGGCGTCAGGCGCCGTCCGCACATCGCGGATCGGCAATGGGAGTTCGAGGCGGGTCGTTGCAATACGGTGGAACTCGCTCATGGCGATGCCCGCCGAAGCGGGGTGCAGGAGCCGACGAGGATCGCGGCTGAGCGCACGCATCTCGACGTCTTCGGGAACAGCGCCGAGGTAGGACACGCTGCGTCCGAGAAAGCGTGCCGCTGCAGCGGCCAGCCGATCGAATGCGGCGGGACCTTCACTCGGGTCGAGGGTCCGGTTCACCATCACGTCAACGGGCAGCGAGGGGAGCTGTCCGTGCACGATCTTGAGCAGGGCATAGGCATCGGTGAGCGCCGTTGCCTCGGGCATCGTGACCAGCACCAGCCGGGCGGCACGCAGGGAGGCGCATCGCACTGCGCTGTCGTAACCGGCCCCGGCATCTATGATGACGACATCGTAGTCCGCAAAGAGGCCACTCACCTGCCGCTGCAGCCGGGCGCGATCTGTAGCGCCCAGCCCGTGCAGCGCCTCGGCCCCTGACTCCGCCGGGAGGAGCCAGAGGTTCTCCTGGACCGGTACCACGACCTCGGCGGGATCGGCGCCATCACGGACAACGGCCGTGAGCGTCACCGGCGGATGTACCCCCAGCAGGACATGCAGGTTGCCGAGGTTCTGTTCGCCATCGACGAGCAGGACGCGACGTCCACCGGCGGCGAGCGATGCGGCGAAGGTCACTGCCGTCAGCGACTTGCCGACGCCACCCTTGCCGCTGCCGATCACGATGGCAGGCGTGGACGCGACCGGCTGCGGCCGCGCGCCGGCGCGAAAGCGCTCGCGAAGTCCCGCCGCCTGATCGTTCACGCCGCATTCCGATGCAAGTCGCGCGGGTCCTGCGCGTCACGACGGCGATCGCGCGCGCCGGCAATGCGATCAGCCGCATCGCGCAAGTCCTGCGGCACGTGCTGGCCGTCGGTGAACCAGCGCATCGGACGACCATCGGCGACCGCGATGTCGAAGAGGCGGGCGTCTTCGGGGCACTCGTCGAGCTTGGTCGCGAGCAGGTGCGTCACGTGATACGACCGGAAGCCATCCATCACTCGTCGCGTCATCGCCGGCATGTGTCCGGCCGGGAGCGCGAGGTGCACTTCGTTCGGGGCCAGCGCGGAGACCCAGCGACCGACCAGCGCGGTGTCGTCAAGCTGGCGTGGCCCCCGGCCCGGGGTGTCGACGAGCACGACTTCGCAATCGGCGAGGCGAGCCAGCGCCCGCTGCAGTTCGCCCTCGGCATACACCACTTCGATCGGCAGCGACGCGAGCTCGGCGTAGGTCGAGAGCTGTTCGACCGCGCCGACGCGGAAAGTGTCGAGTCCGAGCAGTCCGACTTTCCGGCCCCCGAAGGCGAGCGGGTTGGTGGCGAGCTTGGCGATGGTGGTCGTCTTGCCGGCACCGGTCGGTCCCACCAGCGCGATGACACGACCGGGACGCGGCGCTTCGGGTGCGCGCACCGGCGCAGCCTTGCGCGGCGCTGGCGTGAGCTCGGCCGCGAGACTGCGGCCGAAGTCGGCGAAGTCGGGCTGGGCTGCTGCGACAACCGCGGCACTCGAGGCAATCAGCTCGAAGGCGCCGTTGCGCGATCGCACCTGCAGCACCTGGGCCTCGGGACCGAACACCTCGCGGGCCTGCAGCAGCAGCGCAGGCACCGAAGCGCCGGTGAAAATTTCAATTGACACGTGGCAGCTCCCACATAGCGAGGCTCTGGACCGGCATCTGCGGCGGCAATTCACCGAGCGAGATCACCGGGAGTTCGGGAAGAATCGGTTCCACCAGGCGGCGCACGCCAACGCGCAGCGCAGGCGGCGTGATCAGCGGGCGGGTGCGGCCATCGCGACGCGCCGCCGCAGTCAGTTCGTTGAGCGACCGCAGCAGGCCGGTCAACTGGTCCGGCTCGAGCGCCGGACCACCTTCGCGCACCGGACGTGGCGTCAGCAGTTGCATCAGTGCCGCCTCGAGGCGCGGTCCGACCGTGATGCCGCGCACGCAGCCGTCAGGATCGGCGAAGATCTGCGCGACAACCGTGGCCAGCGAACGGCGCACGTGCTCGGTAAGCACCTCGGCGTCCTTGGTGAGCTCGGCAGCGTCCGACAGGGTCTCGAGAATGGTGACGAGGTCCCGCACCGGAAGGCCTTCACGCAGCAGCCGCTGCAACACACGATGCAGCGTCCCGAGCGACAGCTTGGCCGGAATCAGGTCGTCCACCAGCGCCGGATGGATCTCGCGAATACCGTCGACCAGCTCGCGCACATCCTGCCGTGACAGCAGGTCGCCCGCGTGACGACGGATCGTCTCCATCAGGTGAGTCGAGAGTACCGTAGGTGCCTCGACCACGCTGTAACCCGCGGCTTCGGCTTCGATGCTGCGATCGGGCGTGATCCAGAGCGCCGCCATCCCGAACGTTGGGTCGGTGGTGCGGATCCCTTCGACCGGCATCGCGGTTCCGGTGGTATCGAGGGCGAGCATATACCGCGGCATCACCTCGCCACCGGCCACACGCACGCCGCGCAACTTGATGGCGTACTCGGTGGGCGACAGCTGGATGTTGTCACGGATCCGCGCAGGCGGCACAATGATGCCCAGCTCCACGGCCACCTGGCGACGCATGATGCCGATGCGCTGGAGCAAGTCGCCTGCCTGTGCCTCGTTGACCAGGGGCACCAGAGCGTAGCCGAGTTCGACTTCGAGCGGCTCGACCTGCAGCAGTTCCTTCATCTGTGCGGCCGGTGCCGCGGCAGTCGCGGCGGCAGCACCCTTCGTTGCGGCGGCTTCGGGCAGCGTCGACACCTGAACCCGGTTGCGCCACGCCAGCGTGCCGGCGCCGGCGGCGAGTGCGAAGAACGGCAGAGCCGGCAGACCGGGAAGGATCGCGAGGCCCGCGAGGATGACCGCCGCCATGCCCATCGCGCGGGGCTGGTGCATCACCTGGGAAGCCACCACCGAGCCGATACCGGTGCTCGAGTTGCCGTACGTCATGATGATGCCGGCCGCGGTGCTCACGATCAGCGCCGGGATTTGCGTCACCAGGCCGTCACCGATGGTGAGCGAGGTGTAGGTCGCCAGCGATTCGCTCGCGCTCAGGCCTTGCTGTGCCATCCCGATGATGAAGCCGCCAACCAGGTTGACCGCCGTGATCACCAGACCGGCGACGGCATCACCGCGAACGAACTTGGCCGAACCGTCCATCGAGCCGTAGAAGTCGGCATATCGCGCGACTTCCTGACGACGGCGACGCGCCTCGTTCTCGTCGATGAGCCCGGCGCCAAGGTCGGCGTCGATGGCCATCTGCTTGCCCGGCATGGCGTCGAGGGTGAAGCGCGCCGCCACTTCGGCGATGCGGCCGGCCCCCTTGGTGATCACCATGAAGTTGATGACGACCAGGATCAGGAAGATCACCAACCCGACGACGAAGTTGCCGCCGATGAGGAAGTGACCGAACGCGTTGATCACTTCGCCGGCATATCCGCGGCCGAGGATGAGTCGCGTGGTGCTGACGTTGAGGCCGAGGCGCAGCAGCGTGAGGAGCAGCAGGACGCTCGGGAACGACGAGAACTCGATCGGGTCGCCAGTGCCCAGCGTGACCAGGAGGACGAGGATCGAGAGCGCGATGCTGAGCGCGAGCAAGCCATCGAGCACGATCGGCGGCAGCGGCACCACCAGCAGACCGACGATGATGACGACGCCTATCGCGAGCCACGTCTCGGCGCCGGCGATGAAGCCGCGACGGACCGAGCGCGGCGCACTGGAATTGCCCGCAGCAGCAGGGGCGGCCCCGACGCGTGCGGCGCCAGCTCCGGCGACGCCGGTGGCCGAGGTGGCTCCGATCGCGGTCATGCGGTCCTCCCGCGATCAAGACCGTAGGGAAGCTTCGCCCGCATCCGGTAGACAAAGGCAAGCACTTCGGCGACGGCGGCGTAGAGGGCCGGCGGAATCGGCTTGCCGACTTCCGCGCCCGCAATCAGCGCGCGCGCCACCGGGATGTTCTGGACGATGGGCACGTTGGCAGCCTTGGCGAGTTCACGAATCTTCTCGGCCATCTTGCGACGGCCCATGGCGAGCACGATCGGGGCAGAGGCCGACGCACCATCGTACTTGATGGCCACGGCGATGTTGGTCGGGTTGACCACCACCACATCCGCTTCCTTGACGCGTCCCATCATCCGCTTGCGCGAGAGCGCCTGCGCAATGCCGCGCATCCTGCTCTTGATCTGCGGATCGCCTTCGCTCTCGCGATGCTCCTGCACCACTTCCTGGCGGGTCATCTTCAACTGCTTCCCGTGCTGGAAGATCGCGAAGCCGTAGTCAGCGCCCGACAAGGCGAGGAAGCCGAGGCCGGAGAAGAGCACCAGCCGCGTGGTCACCGATCGGGCGACCTGCAGCACGGCGGGTGCCTCGGCGCCGGACAGCCCGGTGATCATCGGCCACGCCGACGACAGCGCCATCCAGGTGATCGAGGCGAGAATCACCAGCTTGGAAATCGCCTTGAAGAGCGTGAAGAGTGATTGCACGCTGAGCAACCGACCGAGGCCCTTCATCGGCGACACGCGCGAGAAGTCCGGTGCGATCGGCTTCAGCGACAAGACACCACGTCCCTGAATGGCGTTGATTGCCAGTGCCGGAATCGCGATGGCCGCAAAGAACGGCAGCACAGCGAACATTGTTGCGCGGGTGACGTCACGGATCAGGGTGGTGGCGCCCGCCTCGGTGAACGGTTCGGCCGAGAGCCACGAGGTGGAGTAGCGCAGGACGCCAGTGACGCCATGGCCGATCGAGCTGCCGCCGAAGGCCGCGAGTGCCGCTGCGCCGGAGAGCACGATGATCGCCGCCGACAATTCCTGGCTGCGGGGAACTTGACCGTCGTCGTGTGCCTGATCGAGGCGCCGCGCGGTCGGGAGTTCAGTCTTTTCCTGTCCCTGTTCTTCAGCCATGGATCACGGCCTCGCCAGGACGGGAGTGAATGCCTGCACCAGGTGATCGGCGTTGCGACCGACGGAACTGGCCCAGCCACCAAGCAGCGATGTGGCGTAGGGCAGCGTAGCGCCGAGGGCGATGAAGCCAACCGCAACCGTGACCGGCACGGCGACCATCATGGTGTTGAGCTGTGGCACGGCACGGTTGAGCACCGCCAGCGCGAGGTTGGTCACCAGCAAGGCGACCATCATCGGCGCCGCGACCTGGATCGCGATCGTGAAGATGCTGCCGGCCATCGCCACCAAGGCGCGACCACCTTCGGCCAGGTTGATCGGCGCGCCCGGCGGGATCGCTTGTAGCGAATTGGCGAGTGCGTGCAGCAATGAGAGGTGGCCACCAACCGCGACGTAGACCGCGAGCGTGAACTGCCCTTCGAGCTGTCCGATACCCGGCGAGCCGACGTCAGCCATGCCACCGAGGGCGACGCCGAGCGACAGGCCCATCTGCAACGACACCACTTCGGCCGCTACCGCGACGCCATGGAGGAACATCGCGGCGGAGAGACCGATCGCGATGCCGAGCACGAATTCGGTGACCATCGGCACCACCATACCGGCCGTGTCGGCGGCGACACCCGTGCGCTGCGACATCGGCAGCAGCGTGAGGGTCACCACGATGGCCATCGCGCCGCGCAGCTTGGCAGGAATCGATGTCATCGACCAGAGAGGCGCCACGACCATGAGCCCCACCACGCGCGTGCTGACGAGCACGAAGGTGGGCCAGTTCGTCGGCTGCAGCGTCTCGAGGAGCGACAACGGATTCATCGAGCGACCGTGGGCAGCGCCTGGAACATCCCGACGGCGAAGGTCACCAGCGAGCGCATCATCCAGGGCAGCGCGACGACAAAGACCACGGCCATCGTCACCAGCTTCGGAATGAAGGTCAGGCTCTGCTCCTGCACCTGGGTGACGGCCTGCAGAAGCGAGATCAGGACACCGACCACCAGCGCCGCGAGCAGCAGTGGCCCGGCCAGAGTCAGTACCATCGTCAGGGTACGCTGCAACAGGTCGGCGGCGAGCACAGGTGTCATGGCGTCAGACCCGGAAGGAGGCGACGAGGTTCTGCATCACGAGTGCCCAGCCATCGGCGAGCACGAAGAGCAGCAGCTTGAACGGCAGCGAGACCATCACCGGCGGCAGCATGAACATGCCGAGACTCATCAGGACCGACGCGACAATGAGATCAATCACCAGGAACGGCAGGAAGATCACGAAGCCCATCTGGAACGCGGTGCGCAGTTCGCTCGTCACGAACGCCGACACCACCGTCATCGTGGGGACTTGGTCGATCGTCTTGGCAGTGTCGCTGCCCGTCATCTGGGTGAAGACCGTGAGATCGCGTTCACGCGTGTTTGCGAGCATGAACTTGCGCAGCGGCACGATGGCGGCTTCGTAGGCCTGGACCTGGCCGATTTCGCCGCGGAGATACGGCTGCAAGGCCGACGCGTTCGCCTCGACCAGCGTGGGCTGCATCACCACGCCGGTGAGGATGATCGCGATGGCCACCAGCAACTGCGTCGGGGGCGCACTCTGGGTGCCCAGGGCCGACCGCAGGAAGGAGAGGACGATCAGGATTCGCGTGAATCCCGTCATCAGCATGAAGATCGCCGGCAGCAGCGTCAACGCGCCCATCAGGACGACGATGCCGACCGCGCCGGAGAGCTTGAGTTCCTGACCACCCTGCCCCACGCGCAGATCCATCGTGGGGGCATTGGGGGTTGCCGCGCTCGGCTTCACCGGCGCGCTGACGGTGGCGTTCTTTGCCGCAACCGGCTTCGGCGCGGTGATGACCTGTGCCGAGGCCAGCGAAGGCAGCGCGACGAGTGCCAGCACCAGGCCGAGCCAGCCGAGTCCGGGAATCCGCGGCCCCTTGGAGGTCGGCGCGGCGGTCCGCTCGGCGGCGAGCATCTCGGCCCGTGCCTCGCCGTCCAGTTCACCGAGCAGGGTATGACCATCGCCGACGCCGACGATGAGTACCCGATCAGCCACCCGCAGCATCACGACACCCTGGCGTGGTCCGGTCGAGACGCGCTGCAACACGCGCATCGGTGCGCCACGATCACTGCGAGGGGTGACCCCCTGCAACCGACCGAGCAGACGCAGCGTGACCACGAGCACTCCGATCGTGACCAGCAAGGCGGCAAAGGCTCCCAGCATGAATCAGCGACTCCCGTTGCCGTTGGCGGCACGGTTCGCCGCGTCGCGCGGCTGCGACAGCACCTTGGTGACGCGCACGCCGAAATGCTCACCCACGACCACGACTTCGCCTTCGGCAAGACGGCGACCGCTGACGTAGATGTCGATCGGCTCGCCGACCATCCGGTCGAGCTGCACCACCGACCCGGGGCCGAGGTCGAGTACTTCCTGGATCGACATGGTGGTGCGACCGAACTCGATCGCCACCGGCAGCATCATGTCGAGCAGGGTGTCGAGCCGGGCCGACGTTGCCGGATTCACGCCCTGGCCGAGCTCATCGAACTCGGGGGAGTTGCCGGCGGAATCGGTCTGCGAAGATGGTGCGGTCATGCTGATGGTCTCCTGCGTGAGGTGCGAGTCACCTCGCCGAGCGCCTCGGCGGGTTCAGTGATGCGAAGTCCGATGTAGCCCTGCTGACGACCGAGCGAACCGACGAAGAGTCGGCGGCCGTTGACGAAGACATCCACGTCGCCGTGAAGCGGAAGGCCGGTCGAGAGCACCTGACCTTCGCGCAGCGTGGCGACTTCGAGGGCGGCGAGCGGGAATTCCTGCAGCCGCGCCGACACCGGGACGCGCGCGGCGCGAATGTGCCCTTCGACCAGCGCCCGTGCCTGATCGCGATCCTCGCGACGTGCGCGGGTCACCTGGAGAATCGGGCCGGCCTTTTCCTGGAGGAAACTTTCGAGTGCGACGAGCGGGATGCAGATGGTGAGCAACCCCGACGTCGTGCCGCTCTTCACTTCGAGGTTGCCGACGAGGACGTTGTCTTCGCGGTTGGCGATCTGCAGCGTCTCGGGAATCGACTCGAACGAGCGCATCGTCGGCTCGAGCTTGAGATTCTCGCCGAACGACTCGGCCAGCAGCAGCATCAGCCGCTCGGTGACATTGCCGACGACGAGTTGTTCGAGGCTCGTGAGCGGGCGCTGGGTGCCCCACTTCTCACCCGGGCCGCCGAAGAGCCGGTCGACGAAATGCGGCGCCAGCTCGGGATCGAGGTCGACGACCGCCTGCGCACCGGCGTGTTCGCCGAGGTCGTAGACGTAGGAGGCGCAGGGCGAACCGAGCGACATCAGGAATTCAGCGAAGGTGGCCTGCTCCACCGAGACCACCGTCACGTCGGTGGGCTGGCGCAGCCGCGACGAGAGCAGCGACTGCAGCGAGAGCGCAAAGCGACCGTAGATCGCGTCGAGCGTGGCCTGCCGTTCCCGCGAGATGCGCGGTGGCCGGCGGAAGTTGTAGGGGACGACATCGACGGGCCGGGCATTGGCGCGTGGTGCGCCGCGCAGCAGGGAGTCGACGTCCTTCTGGTTGGTGGCGTCCATGTCGGCTCCTACTGGATCAGGAACTGCGGGACGTAGACCTTCACCGTGTCGCCACCGACGAACGGCGCTGCCACAGCAGCAAGTTCGCGCCGCAGCGAATCGCGGGCACCCACCTGCATCAGCCAGCCGAGCGTCTTGCGCTCGAGTACGCCGATCACCGCGTCACGGAACTGGATCTCGGATTCGCGGAGCTTCTTCTCGGCTTCCTCGTTCGGCATCTCGAAGGCGAGCGAGGCGACCAGGAACCGCTGCCCCTGGGCATCAGCCGGGTTCACGATGACGTTCTCGAGCTTGACCAGCTTGGGCGCGGCACCTTCCGCCCCACCCTTCTTCTCGTGCTTGGCATCCTTCTCCCCCGCACTGGCCGACGCACTGCTCAGGCGCGGGGCCACCACGAAACCGCCGATCCCCGCCCCAGCCAGCAAGGCGGCAACGATGATGAGGATCGGGATGAGCGCCTTCTTGCCGCTTCCCCCTTCGGGGGCCTCGGCAACGGGTGCATTCGGGTCGGTCACGGGTGCGGCCATGGACTCTCCTCGGACGATTCTGACGGCTGTTCGATACCCTCCTAGGCAACCGCTGTACCACAGCAAATAGCCACAGTTAAGTCTTTTATTGTCATGGAGTTAGCTGAAAGGCAAAATTCGCCGGCGGGGTCGCTGCAAGGGTTGCCGGGAAGAGCTTGCCGCCCCGGCGGCGAGAGTTGCCGGGGGCGGCCAGACGCGCCGAGGGGCGGCCGTGGACCTGCCACGACCGCCCCTCGGCTCCCCTCGAGACTTCTTAGCGCTTGAGGTTCACCAACTCCTGGAGCATCTCGTCCGAGGTCGTGATGACTCGAGCGTTGGCCTGGAAGCCACGCTGGGTAATGATCATCGACGTGAACTCTTCCGACAGGTCGACGTTGGAATTTTCCAGCGCGCCCGGCGTGATAGTCGAGCTGTTGCTGCTCCCCGCGAAGCCGAGGACGGCCAGGCCGGAGTTCGCCGACTCGGCGTACATGTTGTCGCCCTGCCGGAGCAGGCCGCTGGGGTTGTTGAACTTGGCCAGCGCGATCTGGGCCAGCGCCTGCGACACACCGTTGGTGAAGAAGCCGGTGATGACGCCGTTGTTGTCGACCGAGATGTGCTCGAGGTCGCCGGATGAGTAACCATCCTGGCGCGAGACCACGGCGTTCGACGGATTGGCGAAGCCAGCGAGGCCATCGATGTCATTGATGGTACCGGCTTCGAGAGTGACGTCGAATGCCGCGCCACCACCCGCCGGAGTGATCGTCAGCGAGGTGCCGCCGCCCGGATAGGTGAAGGCCGAGAGCCCGCCGTTGGAGTTGAACGTCGCCGTGCCCGCGCCCGCGGTCACTGCGGCATCAGGGCAGGTCGCCGCCCAGTCCCAGGCACCCGGTGCCGTGTTCGTGAAGGTGATGTCGAGCGAGTGCGGCGCGCCGGAACTGTCGTAGACGGTCACGCCCATGGCATGAGTTGCTCCGACCGCCGCCGAAGCATCAAGGTTTCCGGTGATGCCGATGACCGAGGTCGCCCGCGCCGGCGTCTTCTGACCGAGTGGCAGCACGATGCCGCTGATGCGCGACGAGGTCGAGAAGGTCCCCGAGGTGTCGGCGTTGATGCCCTGGACCACGAAGCCGTTGTTGGCCGCGATCAGGCGCCCGCCGCCGTCCAGCTGGAAATTGCCGGCGCGAGTGTAGAAGCGGCGCGCCCCGTTGCTCACGACGAAGAGGCCGTCGCCCTGGATCGCGAGGTCGGTGTCCTGACCGGTCGACTCGAGGGTGCCCTGGGTGAAGAGCTGGTCGATCGAGCCGATGTTCATGCCCGAGCCGATCTGGATCGGGTTGACGCCACCGAGGCCGCCCGGCGGACGCGAGGCCCCCTGCAGCAGCTGAGCGAAGGCTTCCTTGAAGGTGACACGGGATGCCTTGAAGGCCACCGTGTTCACGTTCGCGATGTTGTTGCCGATGACGTCGAGCCGCGCCTGGTGGTTGCGCAGCCCGGACACGCCGGCGAAAAGGGAACGCATCATGGTGTGGTCTGCTCCGAGCTGGAGTTGGTCGCAGCCGGGATCGGCGCGATAGGTAGAACTTCGAGAATGTTCTTCATGGGAATGAGGACACCGTTGACGCGCAGCTGGAGATCGCCGTCGGTAAAGGCCATCCCGCTGACGGTGCCACGCGTGTAGGTGCCCGTCTTGACCGCAACGTTGTCCGCTGTGGTTGCCTCGACCTTGAAGGTGTAGGCACCCGTCGGCAGCGAATTCGTGTCAAGAGAGAGGGTCTGCCGCCCCTTCCCCAGGTCAGAGAATTCCTGACGATAGACTTCGACTCCCTTGGCGTCGAATACGTGCACCGTGGCCTTCGCCGCCGGTGAGCCGAGCTCGGCCATCACTTCCGATGGCGAGCCCTTGGTGGCGGTGAAGTCGGAGCCCGCGACCAGCACGTCGTGGCCGATGATGGCGGCGCCGAGCGAGGTCGATGCCGTGGCCGCCGCAAGCGACTGCGCCTCGGCCTGTGATGCTGCCTGCGAGTCGAGCTGCTTGCCGATCTGGATCAGCTGCTCAACGCTCGAGAACTGCGCCAGCTGGGTGGCATACTCGGTTCCCTGCAGCGGATTCATCGGATCCTGGTTCTTGAGCTGCGTCACCAGCAGCTTCAGGAAATCGTCCTTGCCCATCACGGCGCTCTTGCCGATGACGGATGTGGGCGTCGTGGGATCGGTGGTCTTGGTATTGCCGATCGGCGCGGTCATTCGGTCTCCTCGTCTGGCGTCTGGCGTCGCCGGTCGCGCGGGCGGTCTCCGTCAGGATCCTGACGACGTCCACCACGTGGTTGCTGTTCGTCGCGGCCCTGATCGGCGCGAGTGGATGCTGCAGGCTTGGCCCGCAAGTCATCGGTCATCGCACCAGCGATGACATTTCCCTGATGTTCCTGATGTCCTTCGACCTGGATCGTCACGCGTGCCTGGGTGAAGCCACGCTCTTCGAGTGCGCGGCGCAGCTCGGGGAGCTGCGCCGTGAGCGCGGCGACCTTGCCATCCTCGGCCAGGATCGTCGCACGGACAGTGTCCCCGCGGACGGCAACACGAATTCGCGACGCGCCGAGGGTGTCCTTGTCGAGCTGCAGCGTGACGTGACTGGTCGGTTGAGCCAGCTTCGGCGCTTCCTCGGGCTGCCGAGCGGCGACACCATCCTTCACCACGGTGGCGGCACTCTCTGCCCGCGTCGCGGTCGTCGAGCCGCCGGCGTTCGTCGACCAGCTTGAGGATTGATCGCTGACGGCGGCGCGCCGCTCACTCCGTTCCCGCTGCGCGTTGCCGTGCTCGCTACCAGATGATTCGTGTTCGCCGCTCAGCTGCTCTGCCGCCGGCGCTTCTGCGACCAATTCGCCGCGAGGGCGAGCGCTGGCAGGCATGGCAGGAGCGGAATCATGCAGCGTCGACCGAAGCGGAGTCTCGCGAGTATTTACGCCGCGTTGCGATGCTGCGTCGACGGTATTCGCCATTGAGGCAGTACCGACTGCGGGCGTGCGCGCTGGCGCAGTA
>JBDSMX010000110.1:0-2679 GCA_039915645.1 Gemmatimonadales bacterium
AGTCATTCTCTCCGACGATTGCCGCGCTCTGCTCGAAGCGGAGCGGCCCTCGGTCAGTCCGATACATCAGCTTCTCGGCGACGTGGGTGTGTCCGCCCAGGATCAGCGGCCACGGGCGCCCCTTGAACACGTCGAGCACCGCCATGGTGTTGGCACCGGTGTGGCGGAAGGTGGGGCCAGTCTTCAGGTGCGCGACACTGCTGACGAGGGCCATGTCGATGTAGCCGGTCGTCGCCTCCACGGCCGACGTCAGCGGGATGTGAGCAAACATCACGATCGGTGTCGCGGTGGGCAGTGCCGCGACATCACGCGTCAGCCAGGCGAGTTGCAGGCTGTCGACACCGCCGTAGTAGGCCGAATCGTCCGGCTGCACGGTATCGAGTCCGATGAAGTGCACCCCACCATAGTTGAAGGAGTAGTACTCCGGGCCCATGTAATGGCGGTACATGCCACGGTTGTAGAGCGGATCCGTTGCGGGCACGTGAGACCGGCTTGGGATGATGCCGAAGTGGTCGTGATTGCCGGGGACAGCCCAGTACGGCGCGCGCAGCTTCATTTCCGCGAGAAAGAGCTCGAAATAGCCCCGGGCCCGCGGCTCCTGCTGACTCATCGCGTCCCGGATGAGATCGCCGGCCAACAACGTCAACGCAGGATGGAGGGAATCGGCGAGGACCCGGAACCGGCGGGTCCGTCCGACATTGCTGGTATCGATGTGCGGATCGGATGCGTGAATGAACCGGAACGATCGGGGCTGCAATTTCGCCTGCAGGCCGAAGCTGATCGAGTCGCTGCTGGCCACCGTGTGATACCATAAACCGACGCTATGCCAGTCGGTCGGCACCGAGACAAAGACCATGGTCTTCTCGTCGGCAGGGAGCCGATATCGGCCAGCGGCATCCGTGGTGACGACATCGACCTGATTGGAGACGACGATGCCAGCGAGTGGCCGCTCGCCGGGATCGACCACCCCGTTGCCGTTGGCATCATTGAAGACGACGCCGTGCACCGCGTGCTGGGCCTGGATCGGGGAGACAATGAGCACCAGCGAGGTGGTGCAGGCAATGAAGAGTTTCATGCGGTTACGACGTCCAACTGCGTGTGATAGTTACAGAGCTCGAAAGACCGAATGCCACCGCCTAGAACGCGATTCGCGTCCCCGCCCCCGTGCCCGAACCGCCACCGGCGATTGGCGCGCCAGTGCTGTCGTGGAGTACCAACGCAATAGTCGAGGCGTATGACTGGCCATCAGCCGACAGGGTGATGGTCTCGGTGAGGACTCCGTGGCCGTCCGGCCACCAGTCGCGACTATGCGCTGCGGTATCGGCTGAACTGGGGGCCTTCGTCGTGAAGAACAGGTATTTCGTCTCGAAGGTGTGCGCGTCGATCTCTTTCCACACCCCATATGCGGGCGGAGAGGAGTTCGCCGCCTCGTCATAGTTCGATGATTCGGTCATGGTGCCGCCGGCGCTGTATGCCAGCAGAAATTCGAGATTCTTCATCCCTGCCAGCGCACCATTCTGAAAAGTGATCTTCGAGCGCCACGCGCCCACGAGCTGGCCGCCCTCGGCCGCAGCGGCCTGCGATGCTGGCGCCTTCGCGCACGATGTGATGACCGAGGCGGCCGAAAGCAGCATGAGAGCATATCGCACGGAGTATTTCATGGGGATCCTCACGAGGAGTTGCCACCGATCGTCACGCCTGATTGTACGCTTTCTCGAGTGCTGCAACTTCGAGCTTCACCATCGACATCATCGCTTCCATCACCGCCTGTACTTTCTTGGGGTCCTTGTCGCTGATGAGCTGCATGAAACGTCGCGGAACAATCTGCCAGGTGACGCCGAACTGGTCGGTGATCCAGCCGCACTGCAATGGGGTTGCGCCGGCGTTGACGAGCTTGTTCCAGTACTCATCAACCTCGGCTTGATCCTCGCAGTCGACAAAGAGCGAGAACCCCTGGGAAAAGGTGAAGTACGAGCCGCCATTGTAGGCCTTGAAGGACTGACCACCCACGACGAATTCGGCGGACGTGATCGGGCCGTCCTTTCCGGTGCGGGCAACATTCTTGATCAGAGAGTCCGGGAACGTCGCGGTGTAAAACGCGATGGCCGCCTCGAGCTGGTCGTTGAACATCAGGAATGGCGTCACTTTGGACATCGGTAGATCTCCTTGTTTGTAGTCGCCGTCTAACGATCTGTGTCGGCCGGGCGCGCCAACGCGAGTAACAGCGCACCGCCGGCGATCAGCCCGGTGGACCAGACCGCCCAGTCAAGCGCGTACCAGTTGGCGGCTCGGCGTTGTAAGGCTGGATCGACTGCGTCGCGATAGCCCGTCGCCATCATTTCCGCGAACGTCGGCTCCAGAAAGATGCCAGCCAGAACCCCCCCGAGCACGAAGACCACCAACGCCACCAGCAGAAGGCCGCGACGCCGAGTCTTCCAGTTCGCTGCCAGGGCGATGAGAAAAAGGCAGCCGGTGATTGGCGGAACCGTTTCCCAGAAGCTGTTGCTGTTGTAGCCGTACGGGCCCTGGAACATGGCGAAGGAGCGTGGCGGGGCCTGCGCAACAGTGTGGGCGACGATGGAGAGCGCGAACATCTGGGCACCGATCTGGATGAAGCAGCTGGCGACAAGTGCCATCAAGGTCGCGTTGGGGATATTGAGTTTTCTCACCGACTTCCTC
>JBDSMX010000157.1:0-16933 GCA_039915645.1 Gemmatimonadales bacterium
AAGCGCGTCTCGCCCGACAGCACCGGCCCTTCGAGCGGATTGCGACCGGTGAGATTGATGTGATCCGACAGCAGCATCAGCGTGCCCGGCGTGAAGGTGCGGCGAATGCCACCTGCGGCATTGGTCACCACCAGGGTATCCACACCGAGCGTTGCAAAGACGCGCACCGGTAACACCGAGACCTGCGCCGGGTGCCCTTCATACATATGGAAACGGCCGCTCTGCATCACCACTTCGGTGCCACCGAGCTTGCCGATCACCAGCTCGCCTTTGTGTCCCTGCACCGTCGGTACATGGAAGCCGGGGATGTCGCCGTAGCCGATGCGAATCGGATCTTCGACCTGACTGGCAAGCCCACCGAGGCCGGAGCCGAGCACGATCGCCACTTTCGGCGCTCGGCCATCGAGCCGTGCGCGCACTGCCTCGGCAGCACGCGCGATCATCGCTTCGCTTTCACTCTCGGTCACAGCAGGATCCCGGCGATCGCGGCCGAGAGGAAGTTCGCGAGCGTGCCGGCGAGCATGGCACGGAAGCCTAGGCGCGCGAGATCGCCCTTGCGGTCCGGAGCAAGCGCACCGATGCCGCCAATCTGGATGCCGACCGACGAGAAGTTGGCGAAGCCGGCGAGCGCGAACGACGCGATAGTGAAGGAGCGCGGATCGAGGCCGCCCTTCATCTGGCCGAGCTGCGAGAAGGCGATGAACTCATTGAGCACGGCGCGGGTACCGAGCAGGCCGCCGATCGCGCCGCTGTCTTTCCACGATACGCCGAGGAGCCAGGCCACTGGGCGGCCGACCCACGAGAGCACCGTCTGGAGATTCTCGGGGAACCAGCTGGCGTAGGAGTGCGCCCAGCCCATGCCGCCGTTGACGAGAGCGATCAGCGCGATGAACGAGATCAGCATCGCGATCACGTTGAGCATCAGGTGCAGCCCTTCGCCGGTGCCGCGTGCGGCGGCGTCGACAAGATTCACATCGGTCTGCGGGATATCGATCTTCACGTTGCCGGATGTCTCAGGCACCATGGTTTCCGGCTCGAACATCTTCGCCATCATGATGGTACCTGGCGCTGTCATGATCACCGCGCTCAACAGATGCTGCGCCTGCACGCCGAAGGCGATGTAGGCCGCCATGATCGAGCCCGACACGTGCGCCATACCGGCGGTCATCACCGTCATCAGCTCGGACTGTGTCATCCGCGGCAGGAACGGGCGAATGGTGAGTGGCGCCTCGGTCTGACCCATGAAGATCGATGCGCCGACGTTGAGGCTTTCCGCGCCGCTGGCGCCGAGGAGCTTGGTCATCACCACGGCACAGGCGCGCACAATCACCTGCATCACGCCGAGGTAATAGAGAATCGCGAAGAGCGCGGAGACGAAGATGATGGCGGGGAGAATCTGGAAGGCGAAGATCACGCCCAGCGTGGAGTTCGGCTTACCGAGTTCACCGAAGACGAACGAGGAGCCGGCGTATGAGTAGTGAAGAATCGCGGTGACGCCATCGCCCAGCCGCTTGAACATCTCCTGCCCGAACGGCACCCGGAGTACGAAGATGGCGAAGGCGACCTGCAGCCCGAGTCCCCAGCCCACCGTCTTCCAGCGAATCGCCTTCCGGTTGTGCGACATCGCATAGGCCAGCACCATGATCACCAGGATGCCGAGCAGGCCGGTGAGTCGCACCAGCAACGGCACTCCCTCGGCAACGGCAGCGGTCGTGTCCGCCTGAACCGGTGCGGCGGCGACCGGCGCGGCCTGCGCCGCGAGCTCCGTGAAGCCGCGCGCGGCGGCGCCGGGCAGCAACCAGGTCGCGCCGACGGCGACGAGCATTCCGAAAAATCCGAACGCGAACTGCCGACGAAGGGAGGGCTTCATGGATGGAGCTCCGCTGCGGCTCGGCCGCAGGTCAGGGAATCAGGGCGAGTTCGTCTTTCACCCGCGCCAGCAGCGCGAGGCGTTCGGGCCAGGGCAGGAAGGCGTGCTCGAAGGCGGTCAGGGCCATCGCGTGCATTTCGTCGAGAGTGAAGCCGAGGGCCTGGTGCGCCAGATGGTATTCGCCAGTGAGCGAGACGCCACTCATCAGCCACGAATCGGTACAGAGGGTGACCGGAACTCCGGCGTCGAAATATTGCCTGACCGGATGCTGGGCGGCAGTCGCGACCGCGTGGGTCTGCAGATTGCTGGTGATGTTGATCTCGAGACAGATCCGCCGGTCGCGGACGTAGGCGAGCAGTTCCGGGCTTTCGAAGAGCCGGGTGCCGTGGCCGATGCGGACGGCGTGACAGCTGTGAATCGCCTCGAAGATGCTCTCCCAGCCCGCCGCTTCGCCCGCGTGAACGGTGATCCCGAGGCCGGCACGCGCCGCAAGATCGAAGGCCTCGCGGTGCTCCTCGGGTGGCCGGCCCGCTTCGCCACCCGCCAGGTCGAACGCCACCACACCGTGGTCGCGCATCCGCACCGAGTGCTCGGCGATTTCGAGCGAGACGTCCGGCGAATAGTGACGCAGCGAGCAATTGATGATCCGGGTCACGACCCCGAACTCCTGCTCGCCGCGCTGCAGGCCGCGCCATTCGGCGGCAACCGCGTCGTCCATCGAGAGTCCGCCGCGGGTGCTCAGTCGGGGACAGTAGCGCACCTCGAGATAGCGCAATCCGTCGGCGGCAGCATCGGCGACCATCTCGTACGCCACCCGCTCGATCGCCTCGGGCGTCTGCAGCAAGGCGATGGTGTACTCGAACCGCGCGAGGTAATCCTCGAGGTTGCGCGCATCGTCGACCAGCATGTAGCGACGGAGGGCGTCAGCGTCGCTGGCCGGAAGTGCGACGTTGGCCGCCCGCCCCAGCTCGAGCATCGTCTCGGGGCGAAGCGAGCCGTCGAGGTGCACGTGCAACTCGGCCTTGGGCATCCGCCGGAGCGTCTCACGCATCGGAGGCCTCCCCGGCACGCGCCGAACGGACGACCCGGAAGATCGCCCCCGCGCTCAGGGGCAGGTCGGGGTCGGTCGCGATACCCCGGCCATCGGTGGCGATGGCGCTCCCTCCGAGGAGGGCGGCGAAGAGGTCAGGATCCTGCTCGGCGAGGAGCTGGCCAAGGGTCGATCCGGCGGGCGCCTGGAATGGGCGGCCGTTGATGAAGACGGGGAGGTTTCTGGGCACGGCGTAAATATCCGGTCACAAGTACCATTCCAGCAACATCAATTGCCTTGCCATCGTCACGCGACCCCGATATTCGTTTCGACGCATATGGTAACGGAGCCGCAATGACGCATCGCATTCTGGTAGTGGACGACGAGCCGGACATCACCGCCCTGGTGGCGTACCACCTCGCGCGGGCGGGGTACCGGGTCTCGACCGCCGCCAATGGCCCTGACGCCCTCAAGGCCGCCAAGGATGAGCGCCCCGACCTGGTGGTGCTCGACCTGATGCTCCCGGGCCTCTCGGGCTACGATGTGCTTGCCGAGCTCCGGAAGCGCGACGAGACTCGCGATGTCGGGGTGATCCTGCTCACGGCGCGCCGCGACGAGCCCGACCGGATCAAGGGGCTCTCCCTCGGCGCCGACGACTATCTCACCAAGCCGTTCTCGCCCGCCGAGCTTGCGCTGCGGGTCCAGGCCCTGCTCCGCCGGCTTGCCGCACCGGCGGTCTCGGCCGGATCGACGCTGGTGGCCGAGGGTATCACCGTGGACCGGGCGGCGCATCGGGTTTCGCTCAAGGGCGAGGAGCTGAACCTGACCGCGACCGAGTACAAGCTCCTGGTGACCTTGCTGGAGCGACGGGGCCGGGTCCAGACCCGTCCCCAACTGCTCGAGACCGTCTGGGACGCCCAGCCCGACATCCAGACCCGCACGGTGGACATGCACGTTCAGCGGCTGCGCACCAAGCTCGGGGAGATCGGCGACATGATCGAAACGGTTCGCGGCTTCGGATACCGCTTCAAGAAGTGAGCTTCGCCGGCCGGCTCGTCCTCGGCACCTTCACTGTGGTTGCCCTCACCCTCCTGGTGATGGTCTGGGGATCCGAGCGTGCGCTCCGCGCCGGACTCGAACGCGACCTCCACACCACCCTTGAACGCGAAGCCGTGCTGGTACAGGCCGCGCTCCCCGCCGACACCCTCGCGTGGCAGGAAACCGTGACCCGCCTCAGCGGACAGAGCGGCCACCGGATCGTGGTGCGTGACGCGACGGGCCAGGTGCGCGCCGCGAGCGATTCGATTTTCGATCAGGACGTGCTCCGCTACCGCAGCGCAGCCGCAGGCCCCGCGATCACGGTCGAGATCGATTCGCGCCTCGACGGCGTGGGCGAACTCTCGGCGCTGGCGCGCAGCTCGATGATCGGCGCCGCCCTCTTCGCATTGCTGGTGGCGCTGGTACTGGCCTTCTTCGCGGGGCGCTCCATTGCCTCGCCGCTGGTGGTGCTCTCCGCCGCGGCGCGCGCCATTGCGGCCGGTGCACTGCCACGCTTCCCGCGGTCGGGGATACCCGAAGTCGACTCGCTGGTGCAGGCGCTGCGGCAGATGAACCAGCAACTCGCCGACCGCTTCGAGGAACTGCAGCAGGAGAAGGCGGAAGGGACGGCGGTGGTCGATGCGATGGTGGAAGGGATCATCGTCGCCGACTCGCGTGGCCGGATCGTGACCGCCAATCCTGCCGCACGCCGCCTGCTCGGCTATGATGACGACGATCAGCTCCCCGATCTCAAGACGCTCTTCCGTGACAAGGAAGCGCGCGAGGCCGTGAACGAAGTGCTCGCTGGCGCCGTGGTGCAGGATCGCGAGCTCGACCTCGACGACCAGATCATCTCGCTCAACGCCCGTTCACTCGCCGGTAGCGGTGCCGTCCTGGTGCTGCACGATCTCACCACCATTCGTCGACTTGAGGCGGTGCGCCGCGACTTCGTCGCCAACGTCTCGCACGAACTCAAGACCCCACTGACGTCAATTTCGGGATATGCCGAGACTCTGGTGGAGGGCGGCGTCGAGCCGGCGACCCAGCGACGCTTCCTCGAAACCATCCGCAACAATGCCCAGCGAATGCACCGCCTCGTTGATGACCTGCTCGACTTGTCGCGCATCGAATCGGGGCGCTGGGTTCCGCGCCCGGAGCCGACGCCGGTCGCCTCGCTGGCGCGAGATCTCTTTGCCACCGCCGTTGACCGCGCCAATGCACGCGGTGTCACCCTCGATCTCGCGCTCGCGCCCGACGCCGAGACGCTCTTCGCGGACCCCGAGGCGCTGGGGCAGATCCTGATCAACCTGGTCGACAACTCGCTCCGGTACACGCCCTCGGGCGGCTCGATCACGGTGCGCACGCGCCGTCTCGAGGATGCCATCGAGCTCGCGGTGATCGACACCGGGAGCGGCATCTCGAGCGATCACCTCTCGCGGATCTTCGAGCGGTTCTACCGCGCCGAGCCGTCGCGCTCCCGCGAAGAGGGGGGGACCGGCCTCGGCCTCTCGATCGTCAAGCATATGGTCGAGGCCCACGGGGGCAGCGTCGGGGTGGAGAGCGCCCTGGGGGCCGGCACGACCGTCTGGGTCCGATTCCCCATTCCGCAGGACTCCGTTACAACTCCGTGACCGTGTCGCGATATCGCTGTGATCGCCCGGCGGCTTGTTACAGTCGTTGAGCCGGGCACTGCGCGATTGTGACGTGTCCGTCTCACGAAAGCGGCTCGACCACACGACCTTTCGGAGATGTCATGGGCACTCGCATGAAGTTGGGATACACTGCCGCCGCGCTGCTGGTTGCCGGCACGAAGGCACTCGGCGCACAGGCCGCACAGACACCCACGGTCACCGTGACTGGCGTCGGCTACCTCAATTACTCCTACCAGCTCAAGGTCGACTCGTCGCTGGCGCCCCCGGCGCACGGCAACAACTTCGATGTGGCCCGCTCGTACGTGAACGTGCTCGGCAAGTTCGCCGACGGCATCAGCACGCGGGTGACGGTCGACGTCGATGGTCGCAAGGCCGCGACCAACCAGCAGACCTTCCGGCTCAAGTACGCCTACGTCGCCTGGCAGCCCGGCACCTCGCCACTCACCCTCAAGCTCGGCGCCATTCAGACGCCGCTGCTCGACTGGGAAGAGGCGCTCTGGGACTACCGGATGCAGGGTGTGATGCCGCTTGAGCGCGCCGGCTACATCACCTCCTCGGATTTCGGTGCCTCGGTCGACGGCATGTGGAACTTCGAGCAGGTCAATGCCCAGATCGGCATCTACAACGGCGAGGGGTACAGCAACGCCCCGGGCGATAACCGCAAGGACATCAGCGGTCGTCTCTCAGTGCGGATCGCGCGCAGCAACCTCCCCGGGCGGGTCGGCGGTCTGCGGCTCACCGGCTATGCCAACGTCGGCATCGCGACCGGCGGCGGGACCCGCAACCGCTTCCTCGGCATCCTCTCGTACAAAGCCAAGGCGGTGACCCTCGCGGCTGAATACGGCATGATGCAGGACTCCACCAGCGTTGCCACGCCGAATGCCAAGGGCTCGCTGATGGCCGCGTATGCCGTGTTCAACGTGCCGAAGTCCAAGGTGGCCTTCATTGGGCGAGTGGATTCGTTCGATCCGAACACCGACTCCACCGCGGTGACGGCGGCTGCGCGACTCGCCGTCAATCGGCAGACCCGGGTCATCGCCGGCGTCTCTTACGCGGTGTCTCCGAACCTGCGTTTCCTTGCCGATGCCGACCTCAACTCGGTCAAGGGTGGCTCGCCCAGCAACAGCTTCGACAAGGGCCGCCAGCTGGTGTACCTGCATACCGAATTCAAGTTCTAGCACAGTGACCGCAGAATCTCTCCTCTACCGGAGTTGCACATGAAGTTCCGTCTCAAGGCAGTCCATCTCCTGGCCCTCAGTCTTGGCGTCGGCTGTTCGCCGGCGCCGGTCGTGGCCCAGTCGCTCACCGGCGCGGGTGCCACCTTCCCCAACCCGATCTATTCGAAGTGGTTCGATGCGTGGCACAAGAAGACCGGGGCACAGATCAACTACCAGTCGATCGGCTCGGGCGCTGGCATTCGGCAGTACACCGAGGGCACCGTCGACTTCGGCGCCACCGATGGCCCGATGACGACGGAGCAGATGACCGCCGCGCAGGGTCAGGTACTTCATATCCCGACGGTGATGGGGGCCGTGGTCCTCACCTGGAACCTCCCGTCGCTCGGCGCCACACAGCTCAAGTTCGACGGCCCGACGATCGCCGACATCTTCCTCGGCAAGATCATCAAGTGGGATGACAAGCGGATCGCCGCGCTCAATCCGGGCGTGAAGCTTCCGGATGTCGACATCATCGTGGTGCACCGCTCCGATGGATCCGGCACCAGCTACATCTTCACCGACTACCTCAGCAAGGTGTCGGCGGAATGGAAGAGCAAGGTCGGCTTCGCGACCGCCGTGAACTGGCCCGTCGGCCTCGGCGGCAAGGGCAACGAAGGGATCACCCAGCAGGTGAAGCAGGTCGAAGGCACGTTGGGCTACGTCGAACTGATCTACGCGTCGGCCAACAAGCTGCCGTTCGCTCAGGTCAAGAGTGCGGCGGGGACCTTCGTACAGCCGTCGCTCGAGACGGTGACGAATGCCGCGGCAAGCGCCAAGTTCGCCAAGAACACGGACTTCCGCGTGTCGATCACCAACGCGCCGGGCGCCCAGTCGTACCCGATCTCGTCGTTCACCTGGCTGCTGGTGCGCCCGGACAGCAAGGACGCCGCGAAGGCGAAGGCGCTGCATGACTTCCTCGCCTGGATGGTGACTCCCGAGGCGCAGAACATGGCGAAGGCCCTGCAGTACGCCCCGCTGCCGCAGGAAGTCGTCACCCTCGTGAACGAGCGCCTCAAGCTGCTCAAGGGCGCCGGCAAGCCGATCAAGTAGGCGTGACGTGATACCCCGGGGGGCGCTTGCCCCCCGGCGCGGTTGAGGCGATTCATTGTGGGCTCCCCGCCCCTACCGCCTCGTCCAGCGAGCCATTGATGACACCCAGCGTTCGCACGTTGCTCGTCCCCGCCCTCCTGCTGCTGACGCTCCCTGCAGCAATCCGTCGCGACGATCCGCCGCTTCGCGGCTTCACCGCCGCCAATGCCAGGATCCAGCGTGAGTGGGAAGGGAAGTTCCGTGCGCTCCCCGAGCCGGCGCGGATGCGTGAGGCGATGCGGCGGCTGTCGCTCCGCCCGCATCACGTCGGTTCGCCGTACGACAAGGACAATGCGGAATGGTTGCGGGCGCAGTTCGCATCGTACGGTTTCGACGCCACGATCGAACGATTCGATGTGCTCTTCCCGACGCCGGTGACGCGCGTTCTCGAACTGGTGTCGCCCACGGTATTCAAGGCGAGACTCGAGGAGCCCACCCTCAGGGAAGATCCGAGCACGGCGCAGAAGAGTGAGCAGCTGCCGACCTACAACGCCTACTCGGCCGATGGCGATGTCACTGCCCGGCTCGTTTACGTGAACTATGGCGTGCCCGCCGATTACGAAACGCTTGAGCGCCAGGGGATCGACGTGAAGGGTGCCATCGTGATTGCCCGGTATGGCGGCTCGTGGCGCGGCATCAAGCCCAAGGTCGCCTATGAGCATGGCGCGGTGGGGGCGCTGATCTATTCCGATCCGCGCGACGATGGCTATGGCGCGGGCGAGACCTACCCCACGGGGCCGTACCGCCCCAAGGACGGCGTCCAGCGTGGCAGCGTGATGGATATGCCGACGTATCCCGGTGATCCGTTGACGCCCGATGTCGGCGCCGTCGATGGCGCCAAGCGGCTCGATCGCGCCAACGCGACAACGGTGATGAAGATCCCGGTGCTGCCGATCTCGTATGCCGATGCGCAGCCACTCCTCGCCGCACTCACGGGACCGGTGGCACCATCATCGTGGCGCGGCGGTCTGCCGATCACCTACCGGATCGGCGGTGAGGGTGCGCGGGTCCATCTCAAGCTGGCCTTCGACTGGACCCTCAAGCCGCTCTACAACGTGATCGCGAGGCTGCCCGGAAGCGCCTATCCTGATGAGTGGGTCGTTCGCGGCAATCACCACGATGGCTGGGTCAATGGCGCCGAGGATCCGATCTCGGGAATGGTCGCGGAGCTCGAGGAGGCACGCGCGCTCGGCCTCCTCGTCAAGCAGGGATGGCGCCCCAAGCGGACGATCGTCTACGCCGCGTGGGACGGTGAAGAGCCGGGATTGCTCGGTTCTACCGAATGGGTGGAGCAACATCAGGTGGAACTGCGCCAGAAGGCCGTCTTCTACCTCAACACCGACGGCAATGGGCGCGGCACGCTGGGAATGGCCGGCTCGCACGGCCTCGAGCGATTCACCAACGAAGTCGCCCGCGACATCACCGACCCGGAAACCGGTGCGGCGGTGGCAGTGCGCGAGCGGGCTTCGCGCGTGGTCGGTGGTGACCGCGAGGCGCGCGATCGTGGCGACCTCCGCATCGATGCGTTGGGCTCGGGCTCCGACTTCTCGCCCTTCCTGCAGCACGTCGGCATCCCGACTCTCAACATCGGCTTCGGTGGCGAGGACGGCGGCGGGATCTATCACTCGATCTACGATTCGTTCTACTGGTACACCCATTTCAGCGACACGTCGTTTGTGTACGGCAAGGCGCTGGCGCAGACCGCTGGCACCATGGTGATGCGAATCGCCGACGCCGATCTGCTGCCGGAGGAATTCGGCAACCTGGCCGAAACCGCCCGTGGCTACGTGAAAGAGGTCAAGGCGTTGCGCGACAACACCGCCAAGGAGATCGAGGAGCGCAACAAGCAGATCGCGGAGGGTGCCTTCGCGATGGTCAGCGACCCGCGCCGTCCCACGCGCCCACCCAGGGGCGACTCGGCCGCACCAATGCTCAACTTCGCGCCGCTCGACAATGCTGCCACCGCCCTCGATCAGGCGGCCGCGAAGTTCGAGAAGGCGTATGCCGGCATGCCCGGCGGGAACGCCCTGCCCGCATCGCTGGCTCAAGTGAATGCGCTGCTGCGGCAGAGCGACCAGTTGATGCTGCTCCCCGAGGGATTGCCGAAGCGCCCCTGGTATCGCCACTCGCTCTACGCTCCGGGCTTCTATACCGGGTATGGCGTGAAGACGATGCCGGGAATCCGGGAAGCGATCGAGGAGAAGAACTGGGCGCTCGCCGACACCCAGATCCTCAAGGTCGCCGCGGCGCTGTTACGTGAGAGCGTGATGATCGACGAGGCCGCGCGCCTGCTCGGGCAGGCCCTCGACCGGAAACCCATTCCGTAGTGACACATTCGTTACAAAGCCGTGACCGTACGGGGTCGGAGGACGGGTAGCCTCTAGCCACGATGACTGGACCAGCCAACGCGACCCCGCCGCCCTCCACACCCGCCAGCACTGATTCTGCGCTGGCGGGGACCTCACGAGGGGACCAGCTCTTCAAGTGGCTGCTGACGCTCGCGGCGCTCTTCGTGCCGGCGCTGCTGGTGGCACTCTTTCTCGAACTCGCCCGTGGTTCCGGCCTCGCGGTGTCGGCGTTCGGCTTCGGTTTCCTCACCTCCAGCACCTGGGATCCGGTCGCCGGCCAGTTCGGCGCCTTCCCGCTGATCTTCGGCACCCTGCTCACCTCGTTCATCGCGCTCCTGCTCGCGGTGCCGCTCTCGCTCGGGGTGGCGATCTACCTCACCGAGTTCGCGCCGCAGGTCATCCGCAAGCCGGTCGCCACGGTGATCGAGCTCCTCGCCGCGATTCCGAGTGTGGTCTACGGCCTCTGGGGTGTCTTCGTCCTGATTCCGGTGCTCAAGTCCACCGTCTTCCCCGCCCTGCGCGGCGCCTTCGGTTTCCTGCCGATCTTCAAGGGCGCCATCTACGGCCCGTCGGTACTGTCGGCAAGCATCATCCTCACCATCATGATCATGCCCTTCATCATGTCGGTGTCGCGGTCGGTGCTCCTGGCAGTGCCCAACAGCCAGCGTGAAGCGGCACTCGCGCTCGGCGCGACGCGCTGGGAAGCGGTCCGCACGGCAATCGTTCCCTACGCCCGCTCGGGGATCATCGGCGCCATTATCCTCGGCCTCGGTCGCGCACTCGGCGAGACGATGGCGGTGACGATGCTGATCGGCAACCGCCACGACATCAGCGCGTCGCTCTTCGCGCCGGGCTACTCGATGGCCGCGGTGATCGCGAACGAATTCTCCGAGGCCGCGACCGAGCTGCACATCTCGTCGCTCACCTACGTGGCCTTGCTGCTCTTCCTGGTCACCGTGCTCGTGAATGCGGCGGCGCGCCTGCTGATCTGGCGGGTCGCCCGCGGTGCGGCCATCGGGAGCAAGGCGCTGTGAACCCGCGGGCTTTGCGCCGAGCCAAGAGCCATCTGATGGTGGGGCTGATGATGGTGGCGGTGATCATTGCGATCCTGCCGCTGCTTTTCATCCTCGGCTCGCTCATCGTCAAGGGCGCCTCGTCGCTCTCGGTCGCCTTTTTCACGCACACCCCGGTGCCTGCAGGCGAAACCGGCGGCGGCGTCCTGCACGCAATTGTGGGCACGCTGATCATCGTGGGCATCGCCTCGGCGATTGGTGTCCCGGTCGGTATCGCGGCCGGGCTCTATTGCGCGGAGTACCCGGGAAGCAAGCTGGCGTGGGTCACCCGGTTCGTCTCCGATGTGATGAATGGCACGCCGTCGATCGTGGTCGGTGTCTTCGCGTGGACGTTCATCGTGGCCACGCAGAAGCATTTCTCCGGGCTGGCCGGGAGCGTGGCGCTGGCGATCCTGATGGTTCCAATGGTGACCCGTACCACCGAAGAATTGATCAAGCTGGTTCCCGGATCGCTGCGGGAAGCCGCGCTGGCACTGGGATATTCGCGCTGGCGCACATCGCTTACCATCGTGTTGCGCACGGCACTGCCTGGAATCGTGACGGGTGCACTGTTATCGGTCGCTCGCGCCGCAGGCGAAACGGCACCGCTGCTCTTCACCGCACTCGGCAGCCAGTACCTCTCGTTCAACCCGAACCAGCCGATGGCGGCGCTGCCGCTGGTGGTCTTCACCTACGCCTCGGGGCCCTATGAAGAGTGGCACCAGTTCGCCTGGGCCACGGCGCTGGTGTTGATCCTCGTGGTCTTCGTGCTCTCGATGGCGGCACGCTTCGCGACCCGGCAACGGTTCTCGTCAGGTGGGTGATCTCGTGCCGCGCGTCTGTACCGACAAGCTGAGCGCGATGTACGGCAAGTTCACCGCCGTGAAGGGCGTCTCCGTCGACTTTGCGCCCAACCAGGTGCACGCGCTCATCGGCCCGTCAGGATGCGGCAAGTCGACCTTCCTGCGCACCCTCAACCGGATGCATGAAATTTCCGAGGGCGGCTGGATTGCCGGTCGCGTGCTGCTCGACGGCAACGATGTCTACGCGCCGGGGGTCAATCCGATCCAGTTGCGGCGCCGGGTCGGGATGGTCTTCCAGAAGCCCACGCCGTTTCCGATGATGTCGATCTATGACAACGTCGCGGCCGGACTGGTGATCGATGGCAAGCGGCCAAAAAACGAACTCGATGCCATTGTCGAGCGCTCGCTCCGGCGTGCCGCGCTCTGGGAAGAGGTCAAGGATCGCCTCCGGGCCAGCGCCATCGGCCTCTCTGGCGGCCAGCAGCAGCGCCTCTGCGTCGCGCGAACGATCGCTCCCGAGCCCGAAGTGATCCTGCTCGATGAGCCGACCGCATCGCTCGACCCGCAAGGCACCCAGCGGATCGAGGAACTGGTGATCGAGCTCAAGCGCGACTTCACCATCATCATCGTGACCCACAACATGCAGCAGGCGGCGCGTGTCTCCGACACCACCAGCTTCTTCTACCTGGGCACCCTGGTCGAACATGGCGCGAGCAAGCAGATCTTCACGGCGCCGACCAATGAACAGACCGAAGCCTACATCACGGGACGGTTCGGATGACTCCAGTCCTCGACGACGGCGTTGCGGTTCCGGTGCGCACGCCTCGTGCAGGCCCTACTGCAGGCGTGGTGCATGACGTTGACGCCTGTGTTGATGTGCGCTCCTTCTCCTTCTGGTACGGCGCTCACCAGGTCCTGCACGACCTGACCTTCACGATCCCGAAGCAGGCCGTCACGGCCGTGATCGGACCGTCGGGGTGCGGCAAGTCGACCTTCCTCCGCTCGATCAACCGGATGAACGACCTGATTGCCGATGTGCACGTGACCGGCGACATGCTTGTCGAAGGGCGCTCGGTCTATGATCCCCGGCTTGACCTCGTGGCCCACCGGCAGCAGGTCGGGATGGTGTTCCAGCGACCGAATCCGTTTCCGAAGACGATCTACCAGAACGTGGCCTACGGGCCGCAGCTCAACGCCCTGGTGCCACGCAGCGAGATTCCTGATGTCGTGGAACAGTGTCTGCGTCGCGCGGCCCTCTGGGACGAAGTGAAGGACCGCCTCGATGCCCCGGCGACCGGCCTCTCGGGCGGACAGCAGCAGCGGCTCTGCATTGCGCGGGCGCTGGGCAACCGGCCGTCGGTGCTCCTGATGGATGAGCCCTGCTCGGCGCTCGACCCCGGCGCCACCGCAAAGGTCGAGGAGTTGATCTTCGAATTGAAACGTGACTACACCATTGTCATCGTCACGCATAACATGCAGCAGGCGGCCCGCGTCTCGGAGCTCACCGGTTTCTTCGATGCCGGCAAGCTGGTCGAGATGGGCCCAACCAAGCAGATCTTCACCGCGCCGAAGCACGAGCGGACGGAAGCGTACCTGACAGGGAGGTTCGGATGAGCGGGGAAACCCATCGCCATTTTCACGAGCAGCTGAGCCACGTCAAGGTGCGCCTGCTGACGATGTCGGGCGAGGCCGAGGCGGCACTTGGCCTCGCCGTCGAGGCGCTGCTTGAGCGCGATATCGCCAAGGCCCACCAGGTCATCGCCGGCGACCGGGCCATCGATGCGATGGAAGTCGAAATCGAGGAGCAGGCGATCAACCTGCTCGCTTTGCAGCAGCCGATGGCGCGCGATCTCCGGATGCTCACGTCCGCCCTCAAGATCGCCAACGATCTCGAGCGGGTCGGTGATCACGCCGTGAATATCGCGCAGTCGGCCGAACGACTCGCCCAGAGCCGTCCGATCGCCCCGGAGCCCGAGATCATCGAGATGGCGCGGCTCGCCAGTGCGATGCTCTCCGACGCGCTCGAAGCGTTCATCCGCGGGGACGCTGCCGCCGGGCGCGAAGTCTGCCGTCGCGACGACAAGGTCGATGCCCTGCATCGCTCGGTCTTCCGGATTCTGCTCACGCATATGATGGAAGATCCCCACATGATCGGCGCCGGCATGGAGCTCTTCCTGGTCTCCCGCAATCTCGAGCGCGTCGCCGACCTCGCCACCAACATCGGTGAGGATGTGGTCTTCCTCGTCGAGGGGAAGTCGATCAAGCATCACGCCGAGGACCGGGGCGAGCCGGCCGCGTGAGCAGCCCCACTCTCGGCCGTGAGCGCCTCGGCGCCATCGACGTCGGGTCGAACTCGATCCGCCTTCTGGTGGCCGAGTACGACCCCGAGGCCGGGCTGGAAGTGATCGATGAAGTGAAGGACATGCCGCGGCTCGCGACCGGCCTCACCGCCACCGGTGCGCTCGACGCGCTGGCGATGGAGCGGGCCTTCGAGACGCTCCGGCGAATGAAGGGCGTCGCCGAACGCCGCGGCGTCACCCGGCTCGCAGCTGTCGCGACGTCGGCGATACGCGAAGCGAGCAACGGGCTCGAGTTTGCCGAGCGGATTCGTCGTGAACTCGCGATCCCGCTTGAGATCATTGGCGAGGATCGTGAGGCACAGCTCTCCTGGCGCTCGGTCGCGCATCATTTCCGGCTCGATGATGACCGCACGCTGGTCGCCGATATCGGTGGCGGCTCGCTCGAACTCGTTGGCGCGGTCGATGGCCTGGTCGAGGTCACCACCTCCCTGCCGCTCGGCGCCGTCCGGCTCACCGAGGCGCAGCTCAACGGCCGCAAGGATTCCCGCAAGGCGGTCGCCGCGTTGCGGAAGTCGGTGCGCAGCACGCTCAAGAAGGCGCTGCCGTGGCGGGACTGGGTGCAGGCCCGGCTGATCGGCTCCGGTGGCTCATTCACCAACCTCGGCCGGATGGTGGCGGCACGGCGCGGCCACCTGGGTGAAGCCGTTCACGGGACCACAGTGAGCACGGGCGAGGTCGAATCGCTGCTCGAGTGGCTCGCGACCAAGAGCGTCGCCGAGCGTGCGGCCGTGCCGGGACTCAATCCGCAGCGCGCCGATATCATTGTTGCGGGGCTCGCAGTCACGGCCGAGTTGCTGGCGATGGTCGACGCGACCGAGCTCACGGTGAGCGCATATGGTTTGCGCGAAGGACTGCTGCTCGAGATGGTTGGTGCGAGTGAGCCCGCCAAGCCGGCGGACCCGGTAAAGATGATCCGCGAGTTTGTCGATCGTTGTCGCGGCGATCGGCGCCACGTGGAGCAGGTGCGGGTACTCGCGCTCGCGCTCCACGATCAGCTCGCCGAGCGTCTGGGCAGCACGCCCGAAGAGCGCTGGCTGCTCGAGGCGGCGGCGCTGCTCCACGATGTCGGTCAGCTGGTCTCCTACCGCAAGCATCACAAGCATTCGTTCCAGCTCATCACCCACGCCGAACGGATCGGACTGGGCGCGCGCGACCGGGCGCTGGTCGCGCTCATCTCCCGCTATCATCGCAAGAGCGGGCCGAGCCGGAAACACGCAGAGTTCGCTCGACTCTCCGAGGCCGACCAGGCGATCGTGCGTCGGGTGAGTGGCCTCCTCCGGCTCGCCGATGGGCTCGATCGGGGACACACCGCGAGTGTGGAACGGGTCACCACCACGGTCACCGACGAGCAGCTGACAGTCCGCGCCTACCCGCGGCTGCAGAACGCCGACATCTCGCTCGAGGTCTGGGGAGCCGACAAGAAGAGCGACGTCCTCGCCAAGGTGCTGGAGCTCGACGTGGTGGTCGCCCCGGGCTTCTGACCGGCTGGGGTTCTGACACGAGCCAGACATCCGCAGGCCGACACCGCGATAACTTCGTGGTATGGCACTTCCTTCTCGAGTTGGTCGAGCGATGGCGCTCCCGCTCCTTGCCCTGATTCCATTGGCGACTCAGCCACTCACTGCCCAGCGCGCCGACTCTGCCGATGCGGCGCGATCGCTCTACCGTGAGTCGCGTGCGGCGTATGGTCGCGGTGATACCGATGCGGCATTCAAGGGCGCAGTCGCGACGGCGGCGGCGTGGCCGCGCCAAGGCTCATATGTGCGCTATCTCGCTCGCGTTGCGGCGGCCACCGGGCACCCCGATGCCGCGCTCGATGCGCTCGAAATCGTCACCGATATGGGATTCGACTGGATCCCGGCCGACTCCGGGTGGAGTGCCCTCAGCGCGCAACCACGATTCCAGGCGCTTGCGCGGCGAGCGCTCGAGGCATTGGCTCCGATCACCAACAGCAGCGTGTCGGTGACGCTACCGCCCTCGTTCCATCATGCCGAAGGGGTTGCCTTCGATCCGCGGACCGGTCGGCGCTTTGTGTCGAGCATCCGGTTACGCAAGGTGGTCGCCGTCGATGCCACGGGAAATGTCTCCGATTTCATCGGGATGGCCGAGCCGAAACTCTATGCCGTTTTCGGAATGGCCGCCGACCCGGTGCAGCGGGTGCTCTGGCTCACCACCTCGGCGATGAAGGAACAGGAGGGCGGCACCGGCGCCGATAGCGGCAAGTCGGAACTGCGCGCCTACCACCTCGACAGCGGAATCATGCTGGCGCGCTGGAAGCTGCCGGCCACCGAGCCGCATTGTCTTGGTGATGTCGTGCTCGCGCCCGATGGCGCTGCCTACGCGAGTGATTCCTGCCAGCCGCACATCTATCGCGCGACGCTCGAGCATGGCCTGACCACCATTGCCGCGACCCATCGCGATTGGCGTAACCTGCAGGGGATCGCCTTCTCCCCCACCGGCTGCACCGCCTGGGT
>JBDSMX010000195.1:0-3492 GCA_039915645.1 Gemmatimonadales bacterium
TATCAGGACGCCGAGGGATATCTCTGGCATGTGGGGCGGCTGCGGCGCTTCGTGAAGATCGGTGGCGAGATGGTGTCGCTGATCCGGGTCGAGAATGTGCTCGAGAAGTACCTGCCCGAGGATGTCACCTGTTGTGTGGTGGAAGTCCCCGATGGTGTGCGCGGCGCGCGGATCATTGCGGCGGTGTCGCGGAAGGTCGACGAGTCGAGCATCCTCAAGCAGATGTCGGCGGAACTACCGAACATCGCGCTCCCCAAGGGGTTCGTCGTGATGGAGGAAATTCCGACGATGGGGAGCGGCAAGATCGACTTCCGGCGGACCACCGAGTTGGTGCGGGAGCTACTCAACGCCTCGAAATAATCGCTCCGAGACCGGTGGTGCCGCGTCTCGCGCGGCCCCCGTTGCAGCGATCAGCGGCCCTCACCACGTCAGCATGTGGGAATACTTCACCAACAGCGCCTGATTCTGCTCGACCGGGAGTCGCGGACCGATGGGAAGGAGTCGGTCTCGGTCGCTGTTGGTGGCGTTGTTCACAATCACGTAGAGATCACGCCCCTCCGCAAAGCGATACCGCGCGCGCAGGTTGCCGGCGACGAGGCGAGCGGCACGATTGTACTGTACGAAGGCGGCAACCGAGAGCCGAGTGGTGAAGGCCGCCTGCAGCCGCAGATGGGCGAGGTCGGCATCAAGCACCTGGTTGCGGCTGTCGAAGCGGAGGTGGTTTCGCTCGAAGGAGGCGCTAGCCTCCAGCCGTGGCGAAATCGTCCAGGTCGGCTGAATGATCACGTCGATCTGCTTGCCATCATAGAGCTTCCCGGTTGTGACGTTGACGCTCACGCGGAACGCGTGTCGCGAGCTCGTCGAGAATCCGGCGTTCACCGCACTGAACCGGTACGAGCCGGCGGGGATGGTCGCGTCGTCGGGGAGAAAGAGCTCCTCTGGCAGGAGTTCCACATTCCGAACAAGGCCGACGAAAGCAAAACCGCCGGAGCGAAGTGTTGCCGCGATGTAACCGCCGATATAGCCGCTTTCCGTGGTGCCGTCGGCATTGCTGGCATACCGGAAGGATGTCACGTTCGGCTGGATGATCTGGAAGATCGATTTGGGGCCGGGATTCACGCCGTAGTGCGCCTCGCCATACCAGAGGGTGTAGTCGGTGCGCGGGAAGAAGCCGAGCCCCGGATTGAAATCCTTCCCGGCCCACTGCACGCCCGCGCGATAAGTGAATCCTTCCGACTCCAGGCTGGGCGGTCGCTCGATGCCGACCTGCATTAGCCGACTCTCCCATCCGCCACCGGGAAGCCGGCCATCCACTGACTGCCCGACATTGAAGAGGGCGTAGTCGCGCGGAAGCACGCGCAGGTGCCCGTCGATGGCGTAGGCGCTGTTGTTCTGCCCCCGGATACCGAACCGCGTCGTGGCGATTGCGCCGATTGTTGACTGGTCGTTGAGGACCTGGCGACGCACCCGCCAGACGCCGAGGTTTTCGCTGTGCGACCCGTCAGGAGTGGCCGCCTGCATGTCGAGCGCGCCGATGTCCCAGCCTCCCACCCGACCGACCACGCGAGCGCCACCATACAACCGGAGCGGCCGGCCGTCATCGGCCAGGCCGATTCGCCGACTGTAGAACATCGTCTCCGGTCCGCCGAGGCCGCTCAGGTCGACGGAAAAGATGCCTGCCCCTTCCTGGAAGAACTGCCGCTTCTCCTGGAAGGAAAGATCGAAGCGGGTGAGGTTCACCTGTTGATCATCGGCCTCGACCTGGGCGAAGTCGGTGTTTGCCGTGAGATCGAGATTGAGATTCGAGGTGAGCGCGACCTTGAGATCGCCGCCGATCTCGTGCGTCGTCGTGCGCGAGTGTTCGATGCTTCCACCGTCGGCAGAAAGGTCGTTCGTCGAAGCCACCCCACCCAGCAGATAGGGCGTCACGTAGACCGGCCGCGTCGGCCGCACGAGCTCGAGCACAACGGCCTGGGCGAGTGAGGGCTGCGCGTCGGCATTCGGGAAATGCGGGTCCACTGCTGGATACGTCGCCCACTCGTTGGTCTCGGTGATGAATCGGGTGACCAGCACTCCCATCGTCACCTGATTGTTGACCACCTGAAACCGGAGTGACGAGAGTGGAATGCGCATCTCGATCGTCCAGCCGGTGGCGCTGCGCGCCGTGGCCACGTCCCAGACGCTGTTCCAGCTGTCGTTGACCACGGCACCGTCGGCCGAGACGGCGGCGTCGTATTGTGCGCCGGCAGGATTGGTGCGGAACTCGACGCCGCTTTGTCGATCGTGGTACGGGTCGAGCAGGACCCGGAACCAGTCGTCGACGCCGAGGGCGTCACGCGTCACCGTCTGTGAGCGGATCGCCCGGGTATTCCGCATCCCCAGCCGTGCACCGATATAGAGGTTGTGGTCGTCGTAGCCGATCCGGATCTCGGCCGCCTCCGTCGGTTGCGCCCCCGCCGTGGGTCGGAACATCGTGAGAGGCAACGAATTGAGAGTGCGCCAGACCGGTTCATCGAGGAGGCCGTCGAGTCGGATCGGTGCGGTGACCCGGTGCAGTGTGAGCGCCTGTGCCGCGAGGGTGCGCGTTGTGGCAGTACAGCAGAGGAGGATCGCGACCCCACAACGGAGGGGCCTCATTGCTTCACCGCGGCGGTTGAACGGAGATACCTGATGGCGCGGTCGAGGACTTCGTCGCGGCCAGCGCGGATTCCCTTCAATGTTGGGCGGACGGTGATGTCAGGGTGAATCCCCGTGCGTTGCAGCACTCGACCATCGGCGTGTCGCACGCTCTGTCCCGTGAAGTAGACCATCACTCCTCCTGGAAGGACCACGTTGGTCACGTCGCCATTTGCCCCCATCGTCGGCGACCCGATGATGCGGGTGTGGTTGGCTGCTTCGAGGAAGAGCACCGTGTGTTCTGCCTGGCTCAGTGATCGCTCGTCGACGAGGACCACGGTCTTGCCGAGATAGCGCGGCTTGGTGGTGGTGGGGAGGTACTGCACAAACGATGTGGTGGACCAGGACGTGGAATCGGGAGAGATCACCAGCCGTCGATCGAAGCGCGCGGCCGCAACGTCGTGGCGTGCTGTGAGGCGCGAAGCGATCGCCCAGCCGGTGCCCTGCGGGTAGCCGCGGTCATCAAAGATGATGGCGGTCGTCTGCTTGAAGAGAGTGAACATCGAGTCGACCATCGGCACCGTGAGGAGCGACAGATCGGCGTAGCCGATATTCCCCGGCAGGAGGCGAAGAGCCGGGCCCGAGCGCGGAAATTCGAGGTACTTCATCATCTCGGCGCTGCGTGGCACCGTCAGCTCGCGGAGGCGACCGCGGGAATCCTGCACGGTGACCCGCGCCGTGCCGGCGGTGCCGGAGAGAATCCCGCGCGCCACCAGGGCGTCGAGCGATTGCGGTGTAGAGTGCGGGATATAGGGGGCGAGTCTCGCGCGCTTCGCTGCTGCACTCTCGCCGTCGACCCGCACGATCACATCACCA
>JBDSMX010000221.1:0-5168 GCA_039915645.1 Gemmatimonadales bacterium
GCCGCCCCTCTCTCGGCGCAACAGGCGCCACCCACCGCCCGCGAACGCCTCCTCGAATCCGATCACGCCACCGCAGAGTCGGTCTACAACCACGGAGCCGCGGCAGCGCTTCCCGGGGCACTCTCCGATGATGCGGTGCTCGCCTGGCCCGGCGCCGCAGTACTGCGCGGTGTACCGGCGATTAGCCGCTTCTTCTCGGTGCAGAAGTCACTCAACGGCGCGAAAATCTTCTGGCAAACGCAACATCTCGAACTCTCCCACGATTCCACCCTGGGGCTCGCCTGGGGCGTCGCGGTGGTCGATCGGGAGGCGAGTACTGGCGTGCCGGCCACGCACCGCATCGCCCGTTTCCTCGCGGCATGGAAGGCGGTGGATGGAGCATGGCGAATGAGCGCACTCGCATTCAGCGGTCTCCTCAATGGCGGGGAAACCGTGTGGGGCGATTCGCTGGGCGCAAAGGAGTGGCCGATGCTGCAGTCCATCGGGCCTGCGGCAAAATTCATCGCTGCCGATTCCTCGTTCGCCGCGATGGCAGGGAAGCTCGGAGCAGGCAAAGCCTTCGGATTCTGGGCTTCGCCCGATGCCGTCACCTTTGCGGGTAGCGGTGAGCTGACAATGGGGCCGAAGGAGATTGCCGCCGGCTTCGCTGGTGATGCGAATCACTGGTCCTGGGGTGCGGTGGCGGCGGGTGCCTCGACCGACGGCACGCTCGGCTGGACTATGGGGCAGGCAGTGATCGCCGGAAAGGACCGCGCAAGCAAGTCGAAGTACCTGACGCTCTGGCAGCGGATGCCGAACGGCAGCGTGCGCTTCTTCTCTGATGGGGGGAATGGCAGGCCGTAACAGCGTTCCTCAGCTCGTCTGCCCCACCCCCTGCAACGCACTCAGCGCGGTGGCGAGATCCTCGCCATCGCGCCATTGCATCTGGAACAGCTTGGCGTACACCCCGCCGAGGCGCAGCAACTCCGCGTGCGTCCCCTGTTCCACGATCTTCCCCTTCTCGAGCACCACCAGCCGATCGGCGCGCTGCACCGTGCTGAGCCGATGGGCGATGATCAGCGTCGTGCGACCCACCAGCAGGCGCTCGAGTGCCGCCTCGACCAGTCGCTCACTCTCGTTGTCGAGTGAACTCGTGGCCTCATCGAGCACGAGTACCGCGGGATTCTTGAGCACCGCCCGAGCAATCGCGATCCGCTGCCGCTGGCCACCAGAGAGCTTCACGCCACGCTCACCCACCAGCGTGTCGTAGCCCTCGGGGAGCAGCGCGATGAACTCGTGCGCATTCGCCACCGTCGCCGCCGCCTCGACGTCGGCATCCGAGGCGTCCGGACGCGCATAGGCGATGTTTTCTCGCACCGAGCCGCTGAAGAGTGTCGGCTCCTGCGGCACCACGCCGATCGCCCGCCGCAGGTCGTGCAGCGCCAGGTCACGCACATCGATGCCATCGAGCAACACGGTCCCATCCTCGACATCCCAGAAGCGCGGCAGCAGCGAGGCGATGGTAGTCTTGCCGGCGCCCGAGGGTCCCACGATCGCGACCACTTCACCCGGCGCGATATGCAGCGAGAGCCCCACGAGTGTCGGCGTCGCGTCATCGATGAGCCGATAGCGAAACGAGACGTTGCGGAACTCCACTTCGCCGCGGATCGGCGTCAGGAGCTGCACCGGCACCGGCGGATCGGCAATCGGCGACGCGCTCTCGAGCAGCTCGAACACCCGCTCGGCCGCGCCGATCGATTCCTGGAACGCCGAGAAGAATGTCGCGATCGCGCCGATCGCCGCAGCGATGGTGACCGTGTACAACAGGAACGACACCAGTTGGCCCGCCGTCACCTGGCCAGAGAGCACCATCCGGCCGCCTTCCCAGAGCACCGCCGTGATCCCCCCGAAAGTGGTGAAGGTGATCACACCGAAGAAGAGTGCCCGTACCCGGGCCCGCTTGAGTGCCTTGTCGATCACCTGCGCGATCCGCGATCCGAACTTCTCGATCTCGTGCGGCTCCTGCGCAAAACCTTGCACCACCCGGATCTGGGAGAACGCCTCTTCGGCCGTCGCCGTGGCCTCGGCCACCTGATCCTGCACCGTGGTCGAGATCCGCCGAAGCCGGATGCCGAAGATCAACGCCGATCCGATGATCACCGGCATCACGCCGATCGCCGTGAGCATCAACTTGGGCTGCATCAGGAAGAGCATCACGATGCTCCCCACCAGTGCCAGCGCCTGCCGCGAAAACTCGGCGAGCTGATGGCTCATCATTCCTTGCAGCTGGGTGATGTCGGTGGTGAGGCGCGACGTCAGCTCGCCCGTGCGTCGATCGGCAAAAAATCCCGGCGGCATCTCGAGCAGCTTGGCGAAGAGTTCGCGGCGGAGTCCTGCCACCGCCCGTTCACCGGTCGCCGAGAGGTAGTAGGTCTGGATGTAGTTGAGGATCGCCTGGGTCGCGAAGAGCGCGAGCAGGCCGAGGGCGATCCGGTCGAGCAGGGAGCGATCGTGTTGCTGGAAGGCCGCGTCGAGCAGATAGCGCACGACCAGCGGGAAGGCGAGCGAAATCACCGACGCCAGGATCAGGGTGATCCCGGCGATGACGAGCCCACCACGATACGGCCTGATCCGCGGCCAGAGCCGCAGCAGCGGCTTGGCGGAGGTGCGGCGGGCGGGCTTCAGCAAATCGACCTGACGGGGCAGGAGAGGAGGGCTCCTGCCCGGTGGTCAGTGCGCATGCGGCGCGGTGGTGGCCACTTCGGGCGTGTCGAGAATCAACATCTGCGGCGGCGGCGCGCGGTGGCCGAACGGAATCCAGCGATCGACCGCCATCGCCACGAAGAGCAGCGCCAAATACGACAGCGAGTACTTGTACATCCGCCACGTCGTGGGCGTGACGCCCTCTTCGCGCAGGATCATCCAGCAGAACTGCAGGAAGCGCACGCCGAGGAGCAGCGCCGCGATACCATAGAGCAAGCCCGAGATACCGACCACGGTGGGCATGATGGTGAGCGGAATCAACATCAGGGTGTAGAGCAGCATCTGCCGCTTGGTTTCGGGGACGCCATGCACGTTCGGCATCATCGGCACGCCGGCGTTGCCATAGTCGCGCTGCTTGTTGAGCGCGAGCGCCCAGAAGTGCGGCGGCGTCCAGAAGAAGATGATGGCGAAGAGGTAGAGTGCGCCGAGGTCGATCGAACCAGTCATCGCGGCCCAACCCACCAGCGGCGGAAAGGCGCCTGCAGCCCCGCCAACCACGATATTCTGCGGTGACGACCGCTTCAACCAGATGGTGTAGATGAAGACGTAGAAGAGCAGTCCCGCGAGCGCGAGCCACGCCGCCAGCGGGTTCACGAAATTCCAGAAGAGCGTGAATGCCACCGCACCGAGGGTCACGCCGAACAGCAAGACGGCGCCGGCCGTCATTCGCCCCGATGGAATCGGACGAAGCCTGGTCCGCGTCATCTTGTCGTCGATATCACGATCAAACCACATGTTGATCGCGTTGGCACCACCCGCCATCAGGTAACCACCGAGCGTGACCCAGCCGAGCAATCCCCACGACGGCAGACCAGCAGGGGTGATGAACATCGGGGCAATGGTGGTGACCAGCAGCAGCGATATGATCCGCGGCTTGGTCAGTGTGACCAGGTCGGCGGCGAGAGAAGGCGCACGCACGGCGACAGCCGATGCGGGGGAGATGTCAGGCATCCAGGGTCTTGCCTCGCAGGCCGCACCCCCTAGGCGGGACGGCCGATTGGTGTCAGTTTTCCAGAGCCGCAAAATACCCGTCCCGGACACACCCCTCAAGGAATCGCCAATGGAAGAACGCCTGCCTCGCAATCTGGGGCTCTGGAGCGCCGCCGCCGTGCTGGTAGGCACCACCATCGGAAGCGGGATCTTCCGGGTCCCCCGTGAGGTGGCCGCAGCCTTGGGCGAGCCCGGGCCGATGCTCCTCCTCTGGGTCGTGGGCGGCATCATCACCCTCACGGGTGCCCTCACCATCGCCGAGTTGGCAGCGGCCTACCCCCGCTCGGGTGGCATCTTCGCCTATATCCTCGAGGCCTACGGCCCGCTGCCAGCATTCCTCTATGGCTGGGCCGAACTCACCGTCATTCGTGCCTCGGCGATCGGCGGGATTTCCCTGGTCTTTGCCTCATACCTCGGGGAGTTCATCGCCCTCACACCGGAAACCGAACGCTACGTCGCTGCCATCGTGATCATCCTGATCGCGGCCCTGAACTATCTCGGCGTGGCCTATGCCTCCGCCCTGATGAACGTCACCACCGTGCTCAAGTACGGGGCGATGCTTGGGTTGGGGCTCTTCGCCTTCACCTTCGGGGTGGGCGGCTCCTTCCAGAACTTCACCACGTCGGCACCGGGCGCCACCGTCACCATCTCGGTGATGCTGACAGCACTTGTCCCGATCATGTGGACGTACGACGGTTGGTCGAACCTCTCGTTCGTGGGTGGTGAGGTGAAGGATCCGGGTCGCAACCTCCCCAAGGCGTTGATCCTCGGCACCTCGGCGATTGTGGTGATCTACCTGCTGGTGAACGCGGCCTACCTCTACCTCCTCCCGGTCACCGAGATGGCCGCGGCGACGCGAGTCGCCTCGGAAGCGGCCAAGAAGATCTCGATCTTCGGCAGTGCCGGTGCGGCGGTGATCTCGGGTGTGGTGATGGTCTCCTGCTTCGGGTCGGTGAACGGCTCGGTGCTGACCGGCCCGCGGATCTTCTTCGCGATGGCCGAGCAGCGGCTCTTCTTTCCGGCCATAGCCCGGGTCTCTCCGCGCTTCAAGACGCCATCGACCGCGATCTGGCTGGCGGCTGGCCTGGGGGTGGCCTACGTCCTCCAGAACGACTTCGCCGCGCTGGCCGACCGCTTCGTCCTCGGCGCGTGGCCTTTTTACGCGATGGCGGTAATGGCGGTCTTCACCCTCAGGAAGCGCGATCCCGACGCGGTTCGGCCCTACCGCACCCTGGGCTACCCGATCGTCCCGGCGATCTTCCTGCTGGCCTCCGTGGGGATGGTCGGCAATGCGCTGATCGCCCACCCGAAGGAGAACGGCTTCACCTTCGGTGTAATCCTCGCCGGGTTGCCGGTCTATTACGCCTGGCAGTGGTGGCAGAAGCGTAACGTTGCATAAAGGGACGAAGCGGGAGGAGGGAGGAGGGAGGAGGGAG
>JBDSMX010000226.1:0-6805 GCA_039915645.1 Gemmatimonadales bacterium
GGCTTCTACCTCGGCCCCCGCTTCGTGCTCCCGCTGGCGCCGTGGCTGGCGCTCTGGACGGTGCGCCTTCCTGCCGCGCTGCGCGACCGCGGTGCATCGCTTCCGCTGCAGCGCGGCGTGCTCGTCGGCGGAGTCGTGGCACTCCTGATGGGCGCCACCATGTTGTTGCCCCTCCGCGCAGAGCAGTACCGTAACGGCATGTTGTCGATGCGGTTCGACGTCGATGCGCTGGCCGAACAGGCCGGCGTGCGGGGGGCGCTGGTCTTTGCACGCGAGAGCTGGGGGGCACAGCTGGTGGTGCGGATGTGGGCACTCGGCGTGACTCGCGTCGGGGCAGAACAGCTCTATCGCACCAGCGACGCCTGTCGCCTCGAGGAGACGCTTACCGCAGTAGAACGGGAGCACGGCGACTCATTGATGCTGGTCCGGCGGCTCGCTCCCTTCCGCGGTGACTCATCGCGACTGGTGGCGTTGCACGGCTCACCTGATACCACCGCGCACGTGCTTCCCGGCTCCACCCTCGCACCGGCCTGCATTCGGCGGATCCAGGAGGATCGCGCCGGGTTCACCGTGTATTCGCCACTGCTCCTCGCGGGACAACGTGGCAACATCTATCTGCGTGATCTGCACGCTCTCGATAGCATTGCGATCGCCGAACACCCAGGCAAGCCGCTCTTCCTGCTCACGCAGGAGGGCGTCACCGGCGGCGCGCTGCGGTTTACCCCGATCAGTCTCGATTCCGCGCGCGCCGCCTGGGCCGAACAGTGAACGACGCCCGGCTTGCGCTCGTGATCCCGGCCTACAACGAGGCCAGGCGGCTCCATCCGGAGGCCTTCGTCGAGTTCGTGACGGCGCAGGATGTTGTCGACCTGCGGTTCATCGACGACGGCTCTACCGATAACACCGCCGCGCTACTCGATGCCATGCGCGACCTGGCCCCGGGCCGAATCCACGTGCTCCGCCTGCCGGTCAACGGCGGCAAGGGAGAGGCGGTGCGTCGGGGACTGCACGATGCGCTCGAGGAGGGGTATTCGCTGGTGGGGTACCTCGACGCCGATCTCGCGGCCCCGCTCCAGAGTGCGCTGTTGCTGCGGGAGGCCTTGCTCGCCGATCCCGGCCTGGCCCTCGCACTCGGCTCGCGCATCAAGCTGCTCGGCTGGCGGATCACCCGGTCGGAGCGGCGCCACTATCTCGGCCGAATCTTCGCGACCTGCGCGTCGCTGGTGCTCGGACTCGCGGTGTACGACACCCAGTGTGGCGCCAAGGCGATGCGCGGTGGAGCGGCCGCCACTGCTGCACTCGAGGCGGCTTTCCTGTCGCGCTGGCTTTTTGATGTGGAGTTGCTGGCGCGCTTGCGTGACGCGGGCGGCGCGATGCGCGAGGTGCCGTTGCCGGTGTGGCAGGATCCCGGTGGCTCGAGTCTCAGATTGCGCGACTTCCTCCGCGCACCTCTCGAACTCTGGCGGATCTGGCGGCGTTACCCGCCGCGCTGAACGCCACCATCGTCGAGGGCCACATGCTGCGCGAGGGTGGTGAGGTCGCGCTGCATCCGCCGCATCGTCGAGGCCGTGGTCGCGAAGTGGAAGAGGCAGAAGACGATGAAGAAGTAGAACATCAGGTCGGCGCCGCGGCCGATACCGAGCATCCGAGCCAGCGTGTTGGTCCACTCCGGATACACGATCAGCACCACTCCCGCGCAGGCGAGGCCGAGGTAGGTGAGCCGATCCATCGCGGTGGAGCGGAGCCGGATGGTGTAGAAGGCGAACAGCGCCAGCGAGGCGAGGAGGGCAATCTGCGAACCCTTCATGATCGGGATCTCCGGGGAGTGAGCAGCAGGTCCCAGAGGATGCTGATGGCATCCACGAACCGCTGGCCCTTGGCAATGGAATATTCGGTATAGCGCACATGCACCGGGCGCTCGACGCAGCGGAGGCCGCAGCGGGCAATCTCGGCCTGGATTTCCGATGCGTGCGCCATCCGGTCCTGCTCGAGTCGCAGCCGGCGGAGCGCATCGGCCGAGAAGGCGCGCAGTCCGTTGTGTGAATCGGTGAGCGCGAGTCCGGTGGTGGTGCGGCTCACCCAGGTCGCCGCACGCAGCAGCAGCCGACGTAGCGGCGGCACTTCCGCTCGGGTTACCGGGTCGAGGAAGCGTGAGCCGAGGACCACATCGGCCTCGCCGGCCGCGATTGGTGCGATGAGGGTGGCCACCGCGCCGGTGTCGTGCTGTCCATCGGCGTCGAAAGTGACGACATACTTGCACGTGGGCTGGGCCAGTGCCCAGGCAAAGCCGGTGCGGAGTGCAGCGCCCTGACCAAGATTCACCGGGTGCCGCAACACGGTTGCGCCAGCGGCAGCGGCAGAGGCGGCGGTGCTGTCAGGCGAGCCGTCGTCGACGACGAGAACCTGCCAACCGAGCTGACGCAGGGAGGTGACCACCTGCGCCACGATCGTGACTTCGCGGAAGGCGGGCACGACGATCACGGTTGCCGCCAGCGCATCGGACGTGACAGCTTCCTGCGACGCAACGCTCACTTCACCTCACCAAGCGACTGGTAGCCATCGTGAGTTTCCCGGGTCGGCAATCGTGGGTCCTGCTGCTGCTGATCGTGCTTCTCGCACTGGTCGTGCGCCGGATCGCGCCGGCGCGGCTGGCGCGACTGACCGGGTGGAGCGAGGGTCCGGCGCTTCCGATCCTTGCGGGGATTCTCGCGGCATCCCTCACCCTGTGGCAATGGGGCGGGCTCCGCGCGGTGCCGGTGATCCACGACGAAGCGGCCTACCTGCTGCAGGCCGACCTGTTCGCGAAGGGACATTGGGCCCAACCATCGCCTCCCGCAGCTGAAGCATTCACGCAGCCCGCCGTGCTGGTGACTCCGGTGCTAGCACCGAAGATGCCACCGGGGCACGCGCTCCTGTTGATTCCCGGCATGCTGTTGCACGCTCCGGGCCTGATGCCGATGCTCCTCGTCGGTGCGACCGCCGCGCTGCTCGCCCTGCTGGTGCGGCGGTTGGCCGGCGCCTCGGCCGCCATTCTTTCCCTGGTCCTCTGGCTGACTCAGGGCGGCCAGGCCCGCTGGCGAGCGTCGTACTTCTCCGAGAACACCACGACGCTGCTCTGGCTGCTGGGGTGGTGGGCGCTCTGGCGCTGGCGGGACAGCGGTCGCACACGGTGGTTGCTGCTGGTCGCGGCCGCGACTGGCTGGGGTGCCATCACTCGACCCCTCACGATGCTGGTCTTCGCGATTCCAGTGGGAATCGTGGTGCTCATCGACGTGGTGCGCACGCGCCGCTGGGCTCAGCTCGGCTGGGCCATGGCGCTCGGTACCCTCGTCCTGATGCTGGTTCCGCTGCAGAACCGGATGACACTGGGACGCTGGAATCGATCGCCGCTGACGCTCTACACCAGGCAATACATCCCGTTCGACAAGGTCGGTTTCGGGCTCGACACCACTCCGCCCGAGTTCACGATGCCCGGACCGCTGGTGCGTGGCAACGACCGCTTCATCGCGCTGCACCGTGAGCATCAGCCGGCGGCCCTGCCGCGTATTCTGCAGGGTCGCCTGCGGGTCTGGTTCTCTGCGAATTTCGGCGTCTGGCGCCGGCTCTTCGTCCCGCTCGCAATTCTCGCTCTCTGCTTCCTCCCGCGCGCGGCCTGGCTCGGCGTGGCCTCGTGGGCCGGACTGTACCTTGCCTATCTGGGCTATGCCCACGAACCCGCGTGGGCACTTTATTACGCCGAGGCGACGACGGTGAGCGCGGCGGTGATCGGGATCGGGTTGGCGTGGTGGCTCTTCAGTGCGGTGGGTGGCGCGCGAAGTACGGCGATGGGCGTGCTGGTCGCGGCGCTGATCTTCTGCTGGGCGATCCCCGATTTGCAGCGCTGGCACGACGCGATCCGCGAGCCGCAGCGACCGGAACAGGAGTTTCGCGCCAGTGTTGAGGCGCTCTCACCTGGCAAGTCACTGGTCTTCCTCCGATACAGCGCGACGCATGATCCGCACACCTCGTTCCTCCGCAATGTTGCCGATCCGGTCGACGCTCCGCTGATCACCGCATTTGATCTCGGGCCTGAGTCGCGCGCCTCGATTCGTGCGGCCTTTCCCGATCGGAGTGCCTTTGTGTGGGACGAGGCGACTCACCAGTTCACCCCAGAGAACCGATGACCACGCCGCCGCGCGCGACCCTCGAGAGGATTGTTCCCGACGCGCTCGAAGCTGACTCGGCGACGGGCCGGGCGACCCTTGAGCTGCATCTGGCGCGCTATCACTTTGCGGTGCAGCAGTTGCGCGGTGGACGGGTACTCGATCTCGCCTGCGGTGTGGGCTACGGCAGCGCGGTGCTGGCACAGGCACCCGGGGTCTCGATGGTGGTGGGCGGTGATATCTCGCTCGCCGCGCTTCGTCACGCCCGCCGCCACTATGCCGATCCGGCCGTGCGACTCGGCTGCGGCAGCTATGCCGACTGGCTACGCCCGGCATCATTCGATGGGATCGTCTCGCTCGAGACCATCGAACATGTTCCCGATCCGGCGCTGCTGCTGCAGCAGTTCGCGCGCGCGCTGCGACCGGGAGGAATCCTTGTTGCCTCGGTGCCGGTGACGCCGTCGGTCGACGCCAATCCGCATCATCTCACTGATTTCACTCCGGCGAGCTTCAGGTCGCTCTGTCAGGGGGCAGGATTTGTTGAGGTGGCGAGCATGGAGCAGGTGCAACCGTACTCACCGATCCGGATCGTGACGCGGCAGGAAGAGCGGGTGCAGGATATGCGGCAGGGGCTGCTGAAGTATTACGCGGCGCATCCCGGCGCGGCGATCCGGCGGGTGCTGGCGACGCTGCGGTACGGATTTACTAATCGTTACCTGACGGTAGCGTGGGCAAAGCCCCTACCGACTTCAGCTTCGGCCGCCGAGTTGCTGGCGGGCTGACGGGCGCAATACTGTCACCGATCCAATGCACCTCGGTGAGATCGAGCGGGCGCTGCCAGGTCGACCACCACGATCGGTCCGCTGAATAGGGAATGGCCGTGCCCAAAACCGAGTTGAAGATCATCGGCAGCACGTTCACCGGCGTCAGGCTGTCGTAGACCAGCGTCGCGGCGTGCGGAAAGCGATAGGCAGCGAATGGTTCCAGTCGGTCGTGCAACTGCCACTGAGCAGCGTCTCCCTCCGTGACCGTCCGTCCATATGTCTCGTCAATTCTGATACTCCCATTGCCATGATCCGCCTGCAGCACGATGATCGGCGGGACCTTCGCCTTGGTGATGATCTCGGTGACGGTCGCGAGGACCATATGCGAGGCACATTCGATCTGGGCCGCGTACGCTCGACGGGTCTCGAGAGAATCCGCACCATTTTCTGCGCGCGGCCACCAGGGCTCACGGGATGAACAGTCGCGGTTGAACACGAAGGGCTCATGGCTGCCCAGATAGTGCAGGAATGCCACGATGGGGCCAACACTGTCGGAAAGCGTTGCCAGCGACGCGAGCTTCCATCGTAGCGCGCGCGGCCCCTCGACTGCCATTGGGAAATTCGAGTGTCCGCCACAGAGATCACCTGTGCACGTCTGGGTGGCCCAGAGATCAAACGGAGTATTGAAGAGCCAGGTCTGCCCGAAACGCCGTGACAGCGGGTCGGGCGGCCGCATGAGGATATCGGCATGCGGATTCTGGAGCGTGCCGATGAACCCGGTCGGATAGAAGGCGAGGCGGTAGCCGAGATGCTGCAGCAGCGTCCACGCTTCGGCGTTCTCTGTGAGCCGGGCGGTTGCAGGCCAGGGGTTCGCCTCGGTGGTATCGAGTTCGTCGTGGATCAACCGCCAATTGAGCATCGTCGGAAGCACGTATCCGGTGCGGATGTAATTGGTACGAGCGCGTGCCGGAAGAGCGAATCCGAGCGACTTGAGCGAATCGGTGAACCAGCGCAGGTCCACGCCGTAATAGCGTTCCAGCGAACGAGGGGAGCCGAAATCGTCGAGCAGGAGGATGAAGATGTCGGGCCGGTTCGCGGATCTGGTCTCCGCGATGGCGCGGTGCTTCGCCTGAAAGGCCGGATGAAAGTGTCGGCCGAGCGAGAACAGTGAGAACGCGAACAGGAGTACCAACGCGGTCGTGAGCCCGCGCACGAGGCCGGGCTCGATGGGGGGCATCCAGAGCAGGAGGGAGACGCCGATCGCGCACGGGAGTACCCACAGCAAAAGCAGTCCGATCGGCGAAGCGAAGGATGGGTCGAGCACGGGGATCAGGATCAGCCGGGCGGTCCCGAACAGCCCGAACCAGGCGACCAGCATCACGGCGAGCACGGTGGCGCGACCGCGTTCGAGACGGGCACTCAACAGCCACGCCGCCGCCGCCGTCAAGGTGGCGAAGACGAGAGTTCCGAGGGCGTCTGCCGTTCGTTCGCCGCCGAACCCTCCTTCGCCGAGCAGGATCAGCGCGAGATACCACGCCGCGAGGAACGGCGCCGGTGCTGGGAGGCGCTCCTTCCAACTCACCGCGGCACCACCGTGAAGAGAATCCGCGCACTCCCGGGCAACGCTTCACGCGCTTCGATCCGGCCGTGCAGTTCGCACGAGGCGACGAATTGTGCCTCGGAGTAATTCGTAAAAATATCTTCTCGACTGACGAGAAGCCGCCGTGCCTGTGGATCAGTTTTTGGCACCCATTCGATCACCACGCGACGACCCAATTCGAGCAGCTGTGCCACGATCGCCTCGAGCGGGACGTTGTTGCCGATCGCGAGGTGATGGACCAGTGCGAGGGCGAGCACGAGATCGGCCGGTCCCCGCTCGACCAGCGACATCCGCTCGCG
>JBDSMX010000257.1:0-13768 GCA_039915645.1 Gemmatimonadales bacterium
ACAAAACGGTTTCCGGGCTCCGCGGTGGTGATGGCGGTGTCGGCACCGAGCGTGATGACGCGATCGGAGACGCCCACGGCGCAGGGGAGTGCGTCGGTCGCGGAACCGCAAGCAGTGAGAAGGAAGGAGGCGACAGCGCACCGATACGTCACGTCACCGCCATACCCGATACACCCGCACTTCCTGCCCTTCCTCGGGCCCATTGTAGCGCGCCAGCAGATAATCACGGCCGATCTCCAACACCTCGAGATCGGGAGGCACCTCGACTTCGTCGATGAGTTTGCCTGTGGCCGAGAACACATCCCATTTCGCGAGCTCGCCGTCGAAGGCCCACTGCCTCGCCCAGACGTTGCCTGGCGCGTCGACGATGAGCGCAGTGTAGGTCGGAAACTCCTTGGGATAGGCCATCCACTCGAACGCCTTGGCGAAGCCCGGCTGGAGAATAGGCAGGTAATGCGGCAGCCTGGTCCGCTTGAACCGCTCGATATCCTGCGGGGTAACCTTCATTCGCGGGCGAGCCACCCGCCAGACCTGCGGCGCCGCGCCGGCCAGTGATGTCCTGCGGATTTCGAAGGCAGAGCCATCACTGTAGTACCACGAGTCGCCCGACGCGGCAAGCGCTCCGGTACGGCCAAACGGAACAACATCCCACGTCCCGTACTTCACGCCGGTGAACTGGAACCACTCACGATCAAGTACTCGGCTGGCCACTGACCATTTGCGATCCTTGTCGATCACGACAATCGATGCCGAATCGACGTACTTTGCGGATCCCATCGGATAGCGCCGAAACGTTTGCCTCGCAACAAATTGTTTGCGATCAACCGCCCCGATCACTTCCATCATCAGGCGGGATTTCCCGATCGGCGTCTTGACGTAGGGCACGCTCTGAATGTGATCCCACCCTCTGACCCCGCCCTTGTCGTCGAGCGTCGTGAGCCGGTCCGCTGAAATGTCATAGGCCACAACCCGATCGCTGCCGAGTCGAGTCAGACTCATGATGGAGTTGAATACCCCCGGCTCGCCCCCTTGACCCAGCGTTCCGACGCTCCGGATCAGCTTCCCGGTGCTGTCGAAGTAGACGATTCGCCCATGGAGAGCTTCGGCCACAGCAACGGTGCCATTCGAGAATCGAGCGGCGCCGCTTACCTCCTCGATCGGCTTGCCCTTGTAGCTTGATGAGCCACCAACGATCCATCGAGCCTGACGCTCCACTCGGATGGCGTCGGCAACGCGCCCAGTCAGAGGCCGGCTCTCAATCACCTGTGGTCCCGCCGCCGACTGCGCGTTGAGACGCCCGACACAGATGAGGGCCGCGGCGATCTGCCCCGTAGCACGAATCAAATTCATTGGACAACCTTGCTGAGAGCCGGAAGGCGATAGCGGTAGAGATTTGCGTCCTCTTCCCCGATGGCATAGAGCAACGAATCACCGGAGACCGCGATCGCACTCGCCGGATGCTCGAGCCGGAACACCCCTGTCAGCTTGCCGGCCCAGTCGAAGACATGCACCGAGAAGGCAGCGATCCCCACCGCATCCTGCGGCTTCTTGTCGGTACGATACCCCGCGAACAGTGCATAGACACTTCTCGGCGATGCGGCACAGGCGGCGTAGTAGCGCCAGACATCGCTGGCTCGCCACTTCCCGGCGGCGTTCTTCGTGAATTCTCCATTGGTTGGAAAGGGCACCGCCGCCTCCCCTACCACGCGACCGGTGGAATCGTGCAGGTCGATCCGGCCCGCACCGACATACACCGTTGCCGCGTGACCCTGGGCATCGCCACAACTGATTACCCCCATCCCGAGGTCGCGCCTCACCACCGCCGGAATCGAATCGCCGCCGACCAATTGGCCGGGATACACCGCAAGCGTCTTTCCCGACGAATCGCTGAGCCGCACCCGGTTGGTGTCGAAGTCGCCGAGGGTGAGCAGACTGTTCCGCGTCAGCCAGACGAAGCCGGCAGCGAATCCGACGTCGACCAGCGATATGCTCGCGATGCGAGTCGAATCTCCCGGAGGCGAGAGTCGAGTGACACGAAAGAGGGAGACGTCGCCGGTCCACGGCGCGGTGGTGTCACCGGGGCGGAAACTGAGGCCGACGGTGTTCTGGAAATCGCCGGGGCCATCACCGGTCACCCCGAACGAGGCGATCAGCCGTTTGGTGGCGAGGTCGATCAGGTGGATGTAGGGATCACCGGATCGATCGGTGATCCAGGCCCGGGAGCCGCCCACGATCATCTGGGCCGGTCGGCCGATGGTCTGGCCCGAGAAGGCGGTATCGGCCTTGAGCAGCACGGGGTTGAGGCCGCGATCCGAAAGCGTCTCGAGTCCGGTCGCCGCTTCGATCAGCGTCTCGGGCGCGCGCTTCGCTTCAGTGCAAGCCAGCAGAAGCAGCGAGCAGAGAGCGATGGCGCGACTACTGGAGGCAAGAAACCGCAGGATGGAGCTCCGGGGGAGGAGATTCCAGAAGATACGTCGAATCTGAAAATGGTACAGCGGGAGCCGCTGGCTCAGGGCATCTCAACCCGCCACTTGATCACCTGCGGCTCTCCGTCGCTCGAGGCTCCCGTCGACCAGACGGTATTCCCGATCGCGACAAAGAAGTTGCCCCAGGCACTCTCCAACGGAATACGCACCTCTCCTTCGTATTTGCCCGTGGCCGAGAAGCGCACGAAGACCGGAGGCTCGGACATCCGTCGCACCGGCCGCTGCGTCGTGCCGATGCTGACAGGCCCCTGGTCCGGCCGTGGAGTACCCGGCACCGAAGGCACCCGACGAAGCAGCCATACCCGTGACTCCGGATCACTCATGATTCGCCCGAAGGCGGGCTTGTTCGTAGCCAGCTCTCTCGCCGGGACCGCCCCGCGCGTCATCAGCGCGGTCCATTCCTGGCTGGCAGCCTCTTCGGCACGCTCGGCACTCGAGAACGGCAACACCGTGAAGGGGTGTGACACCGGATGCCAGATACCCCGGACGTCGCGGATGCGATAGCCGAGCGTTGCTTCATCGGCCTCGACGACACTCCCATCGGGGCGAGGAAACCAGTACACGAAGGGATCGCCAATCAGGTGGCCCTGCTTGCGCTGTGCCAAGGCAGCCGGGCGGAGCGTGTCGAGGATGGTGCCAGTCGCATCGAGGTGGATGTAGCCGTAGGCCGCGCCATCGAACACCAGGCCGGGTGCCGGGCGACTCACCAGTGAGTGCACGTAGAACGAGCCATCGCGCACTGCCACGAGGTATGGCGGGAACCCGCTCGCCTGTACCGGAACCGAAACAGTGGGAAGGAGTTTGCCGTCGCGAGCCCAGCGAGTGATGCGCGAGAGCCCTCTGTCGAAGAGCGCAATCGTCCCCTCGGGTGTCACCGTGATGCAGTCGAGCAATTGCGAGGAGGAATATTCGCCTGGACCCGCCCCTCGACGTCCGAGGTGCCGGCGCAGCTTTCCCTGTGCATCGAGGATCAACAGGGTCGGGCCGTCGATTCCCTTGCCATCGAAGAGCGCGACCCCGCCATCCGGCATTGCCGCAATGCAATCGATGCGACCGAACGGTGTCGCCTCGGTGGCGCCAGTGAGCCGGAACTGTTCGGTGACGACGAGTTGAGGTTCGGGGCTCTTGCCTTGTTGGGCGGCGGCATGAGAAACGGCAAAGGCGCCGAACAATGCCGGCAGAAGATGCATCGCCACCAATCGGCGGCTCACTCCCTGGCCCGCCGCTTCTGTTCAACCAGCCGCGCACGATAAAATCGAAATTCGATGTCACCGGACGGAAGGGTGATCGACCTTCGCATCAGCCCATCGGGATACATCGCAACCATCGCGAATGGCAGCCGACGGCGGGCGACGACCCTGCCCGACTTGGGGTCGATCACTTCGATGATGCCATCCAGAAAGCGATCCCATTCGCGGTAGGCGATCACGAGACGGCCATTGGGGCCCATCGAGAAGAGCTTTTCCGCAGGCTCTTCGGGATCACCCTGGATCCAATTGGAATCGGCGACCATCGCGGTGAGCCAGACTCTTCTGGTCGAATCGACCCGAACACCCGTGATCAGGGGCATGATCTTTACTTGCGAGGCAAGCTTGCCCACCGGCCGGTCCTTCAGGTGATACTGGGGGAACCAGGCCGCCTGCCGCCTCCCTTGCCACAGCAGCCTGCCGTCTCGGCTCCACTGCCGGAGCACCAGTTCATACCGTTGGGTCACGGTCCAGAGGGTACCATCGGGCGCTCGAGTCAGTTGCAATTGCAGGCGATCGAGATCGTTGGCGAGGGAATCGGTTTTCACCGAATCCATGTTCTGTCCAAACGACAGCCGTGGCTGCATTGCCGAATCGAGAACGACCAGATTCGGGATCTTGTCGGCCATCGCGTTCATCACCACCATCCCGCTGCCAAAATCGGTCATCGCGTTCAGCGTCACGATGGGGAGTCTCGCGTCGGTGCCCTTGCCCGTTGATAGCGATATCCGGATCGCCTTCATCGCATCGGAGACGATGAGCAGCGAATCGCCCGCAAGCGGCACCATCAGCTTCACGCTCAGGACTTCCGAGGGGCCGTCCCCTTTCCGCAGCAGGAGATTCAGGAACTTTCCGTGTTCATCGAATACGGCCACCCTGCCCTGTTCTCCAATGGGTCCAACCACGATCCGGTGGGCGTCTGGCAGATACACGGCCTTGGTGTCGGACAGCATCTCGACCGAATCACTCGATCCGATCGTCGCGATGGAGTCGAGCTGGATTTCGCATCCTGGGCATTGCAGCGGCGCGTCGGGGAGGTCGACCGAGGCGGCGGCCGGCATTGGTTTCGTGCATGCGGTTACCGTACCTAGCCAAAGTATTCCGAGGGCAAGCGGCCGCGTACTTCGGAGGGAGTGCGCCACCTAACCCTTCCGTCGAATCAGATCCGGCCCAATGCAGACCACCAGCCCGACGACTCCGGCAATCAGGATCGAAGATGAATGCTCGGCGCCAACCAATTCGTCGGCGCTCGCGGCCAACCAGGTGACGGCCCCGATGCCTGCGACCAGTCGGGGCTCATTGCCGACTCCACCCTTCAAGGCGCGCCGTTGCTCGAACCAGGCGAGGGCCGAGGCGACGAAGATCGCGACCGCCGCATCGCCCCAGACTCCAACCCGTGACGATTCAGGAACACCAAATAGATCAATCACGCGCAGGGCGACGAAGAACGCGATGGCATACGAGAGCACCGTGAGGCGGTACGACTTGGGGTCGCGGTGTGGGGTACTCAATGCTCACCCGTGATCGAGGATAATTGATTGTTTCGCTCCGAGAGGAAGCGCGGCAATGCCAATCGCCGGATCGACGCGCCGGAAAATGAGATCGCAATCATCCTCGCACCACATACCGCACAATCGACGGAAGATCATCCTCATCCTTCGCGACCGCCCAGATGTGACCGACGTCGGCCACCATCAACCGGACCCTTGGCGGAAGGGTGACGATTCCGATCCCCTCACCGTGCGGGCCGATCACTCGCCACCGGGTGCCGGGGGTCGCTTGGTGTTCCAGCACCCAGGCAGAGCCATCGCGTCCGATGACCAATCGCTCCGCAGGGGGATACAGCTCCGGGACCTTCACTCCAGGCTGAATGTTCCGCACATCCTCGAACAGTGTGTCCGCAACGCCAGCGGGAATCTTCTCCATCGGCGTGACTACCGTGCGTGCGAATTGGACAACGCCCTTCGAGTCGACCATTCGAATGGCGTACCCAGACGGGCCCTGCAACAGGAATCCGATTCTGGTGCCATCGGGGTTGGCGGCCGCGATCGGTCCGGCACACATCGCAATCACACCGGCCCTCTTGTTGTCCGGCGTTGCGGCGACACAGTCGGGTGCAGCAGGAGTCGAACCGATCGAGCGTACGAATCGACCGTCCCGAGTTGTGACAATGAACACTTCCCCGGCACGCCCCATCGTGATCAGGCTGATGAACGGAATCTTGCTCCGCGGTGGATTCACCTTGAGCAAGAGGGTGTCGCCCTTGCCCACCCCGACGATAAAGGGCACTCCGGGTCCGACGAGACCGTCGGGCTTCAGGCCGGCGATGGTGATGGGAAATCGGATGTTTCGCTCGAACGTCAAGGCTGGCGAGATCAGCGTCGCGCGCATTGCCGCGTCGGTGGCCCAGAAGCCGTGCGGGCTCACTCCGACGGTGAGGGGCCGCGTGAATTCCCCGGGCCCTTCGCCGGTTCGACCGAACCGCTTCAGCGGCGTGCCATCGGGGGCGAAGAAGTGGAGTTCCTTGTCGTTCCACTCAAGAGCGGCGATCCGCCCTGCAGGGTCCACGGTGAGCGAACTCACGAAGACGAAGTCGTCGCGGATCCGGAGTTCCGGTGTGACCGTGAGCTTGCGGTCCTGGGTGAGTGCGCTTTGGAGCGGAGCGAGGATTCCGCTCGCAGCCAGGCCGAGTGTGAGAGCGATGTGAGCTGAGCGCTGGTCGGGGAACCGCAGGATGGAGCTCCGGGGGAGGAGACGCATAAAGGTACGACACGACGTCGCTTTGGGCGACTCCCTCGCTCAAGCGGGTCGGAGTCGTACACTCGCCGTCTCACTCCACGACATCATCCCTCCCGCCAACGAATCGCCACTCCCCATCCCGATAATCCAGCAGCCAAATGGTGCGGCCACCGGTGATCCCGTGTTCCCTGGTGTCGAGCCACATCGATACGGTCGCCTCCCCTCGCCCGTCTGGCAACAGGCGCTCACCCGTCGCCGCGATGACCTGCTTCGTGCCGCGGAGGTGACAGGCCAGACCATCGCAGACCGTAAAGCTCCGGTGCATGTCCTCTTCGTCGCGGGCGACGGTGAGGGGAGGCCGGGTCGAGTCAACACGGCTCAACGAGAGGACGGCGGCGCGCAACCCGGGGAGGGTGTAGGGCGCAGCCACCGTCCGGCCCGACAGGGGGGCGCTCCTCCTGGGGGAGCTGTCTTGTGCAGTCGCTGGCAATCGGAAGGCGATGAGAAGTGCCGCGATGGCCCAGATGATCCGGTTTGTTCTCATCGGCGACACCTCGCTCACGAAACGTTACTGCACCACGAACGGCGGTCCCGGAGGCGCAGCGTGCAGATCATCCGGAATATAGAAATGCGCGCCTTCCGCAATCGACGGCAGCAGCCGGATGGTATCGCCGGGGACCACATTCGGAACAAGTATCGAGACTTCCCTGAACGACTGTGCAGGGATGACGACGAAATCGAGCAGCGGGCAAATTCCACCGACCGCCCTCCACTCTCCGTTGCGCCTGGCCTGCATGCCGCCGCATGAAGCGACGACAATGCGGCCCTCAGTGCCGTTGGAGAGACGAACAACCGCAGATCGGTCGGTGCCCTGCAGTTCCGTGCGGAGTACCTGCCAGGTCATTCCCGGCGGTACATCCGACGTCGGGCTGGAGCAGGAAAGAATGGCCACGGCGGCCAATGGGGCGAACGCTGAGCGGACTCTGGACATCTGGATAGCTCCGGAATCGCAGGGGACGAACGGAAAACACACGGGAGCAACCCTGCGCGAACGTGGGAGGTCACACGGAAGAGATCAGGCCAAAGAAGAGAGCGGTAGCGACAGGCACAATCGATACTGCCGGCGCATCGAGCTCTGCTACCGCACCACGATCGCCGGGCTCACCGCCCCGCGACTCGGACGACTCGGCGCCCGAGTCGCAGATCCGAGGGTATAGCGCGGCGCGAAGCGGATCGTGTCGCCCTTGGCGACAGCAAGGCCGTCGATCGAGACGGTGTACGATGCGCTGGCATTCACACCCGCATAGGCATCGAGGCATTGAAAGTCACCGTAGGTCACCAGCGACCAGCCGGTGGGCGACTTCCGCTCGAATGACTCGCAGAGATCGATCCGGGCCGCGAGGGCGCCGGCGTTGACCACTCGCACCGTGGCGGCGAATTGGCCCGCAGTACCGCGGAGCTCGATGATGTGGAAGGCGATCGGCTCGGCGTCGATGTCGGTGGGGCTGTTGCAGCCACCTGCGAGCGTGGCGGCGAGGAGGAGCGCGAGGCATCGCGAGGAGAGGCGGAGGGGCATCTCGAATGATACATCAGCCGATGCAGGGAATCGACGGAATGAGCCTGCGACCGATGAAAATGTCACGGAGGCTCCCCAGCCTACCGGCTGCAACCCTCAAAGGAGGAGTCCGGATTCGTCAATGACGCCAAGCTACCACATAGCTCACGACCGACTCCGCGCCATTCTCTGCCTCCGACACACCCCAGACTTTGTCGGTCCCAACCGACCAGAGGTGGACGCTCTTCGGAATTCGGAATTGCCCGGCCTCGCGCCCTGCCGAATCGATGATGACCCAGAGGCGGTCGGTTTTCCCTTCTTGGCCAATCCAGACACTGCCGTCCCAACCCATCAGTGCAGACGATGCCGGGGGGTAGCGGCCTGGCGCCCTTGCGCCCTTCAACCCTGCCGAGACCTGGGTTGGAAATGCGCTGACCTTGGCGTCGAATTCTTTCGCGTCGAGGACGTCGGTCGGAACCAGGTACTCATGCGAGCGAATCGTGTCTCCATTCGAGCGGAGCACGGTGAGCGTAAAAGCACCCCGGGATTGCTGGGCCAGGGTCACCGAAGTGAACACGATTCGGTCGCCCGATGGGGCAAACACCATATTGGAAATCGGGCAGTACGGTATTGCGACAGCAAGACCAGGGCGACTCGATCCGACCATGGTACAGTCACTTCTGTTCCCGTCGCTGAGTGCCTCACCAACAATTCCGAGCGGCGTCCCGTCAAGCCGCATCCGCACCGCCGCCCCCCAATATTTTCGATCGTCATCGATACGCATACCCACGGCGAGCAGGGTATCTCCCCCAACCACGCCCCTCAGCCAACTCCCTCCAATGCGCACCGGCACACCCGGGGATCGCTGGAAGGTGAGGTACGTCGGAGGCTTGATCGTCTTGGCAAGCGTTCTGGACGGGGTGATCAATGTCCACCGTTGCAGTGCGTTGTCGCCAACCCACAAGGAATCGCCGCTCCACACCGAAATTGTGGGACTCAAGTATCCAATCTCACCCGGGCCAGCCCCGTGACGGCCAAACGATCCGAGGTCCGCACCCATCGGGGAGAAGAATCGCACGCGACTATCCTGCGGCTGTCCGACGGCGATCGTCCCGTTGCGGCTCACCGAGACAAACGAAAGCGCCGAGAGGTTGGCCGACTCGGCGCTGATCGACACGCCCGGCGTCGCGACCACTCGAGGCCATTCGGTTTGTGCGCTCAGGTGGGTTGCAATACAGAGGGCGGCGGTGATGGCGATATGGCAGCAGCGGGTGATGGTCATCGCAGGAGCAAGCCTCGGCGGGGGGAAGGTCGCGTGCTTACCCGAGAAGCTACCGCTCCGGACCCGGCCTGAATGCGCGGCACGCGATGGAGCCGCGACAATGTTGCGGCATTGTGACAAGTCGCTACCGGTACTTCCTCCCCGCCCGCGCCACATTCGCCAACGCATACGCCGCCGGCAGATCACACCGTACCATCGCATTCGCCGCGATCGCCACCAGCAGCTGCTCCTCCCCCGTCACGAGTCAGTGCGGCGTGGTCATCACCCTGATCACCGAATCGCTGAGATACTTTGTGCCAGTAAAGGCATTGCCGAAGCGCCCCAGATCGCGCACGCTCGCGAGCAGGCCGCCGCTGGGATACCGGTCGGAGAGATCATCCGCGACGGCCGGCACGGCAGCATCTCTGGCGCGGTCCATATCCCGTAGATATGTTGCAAGCGGAGGGACCAATGACAGTGGCCATCGAGTTGACGGCTCAACAGGAACGGACGCTTCGGGAAGCCGCCCAGCGCCTCAATATCTCGCCAGATCAATTGGCCGCGGCGGCAGTCCGTGACCTGGTTGGCCAAACTGGCGCAGATTTTGACGCGGCGGCTAGCCGCGTGATGGAGAAGAACAGCGAGCTGTATAAGCGTCTCGCATGACCCGGTATCTCGCACTCACGGAAGTGCTCGACTTGCATCGCCGGGTCATGGAGCAGTCCGGTGGTGCGACGGGGCTGCGCGATCTCGGCATGTTGGAAGCCGCGATTGCCCAACCCCGTCAGACGTATGTCGGAGTCGATCTCTATCCGAGCTTGGTCGCGAAGGCGGCCGCACTCGGATTCAGCCTCATTCAGAACCATCCATTTGTCGATGGCAACAAGCGGGTCGGTCATGCTGCGCTAGAAGTCATGTTGTTGCTCAACGGTGTTGTACTCAGCGCAACCGTGGACGAGAGTGAGCAACTCATTCTCGATGTTGCGTCGGGCAAGACCGATCGCGCGACTTTCACTTCGTGGGTTGAATCACACATAGCGCCGTCCAACTAGCGCTTGCCACGGGTCGCGCCAAGCACCTGGACCACTGCGACGTAGAGCCGAGGGACTGAAGTGGCCCAGAAATACCATTCCGCGAGCCCTCCCTACCGATACCTCCTCCCCTCCCTTGCCACCTTCGCCAACGCATACGCCGCCGGCAGATCAAACCGTACCATCGCATTCGCCGCGATCGCCACCAGCTGCTCCTCGGGCCAGACCACCAGCAACGCGCGGTCCCGCTTGCCGTTGACGGACGATCTTCCGGTCACGGAATCGCCATTCTGAACCGCACGATGGATGGCAGGTCATCCGCATCTCGCGCGACACCCCACACGTTTTTGAGATCGGCTTCAAGCAACCTCACTCGCGGTGGCAATACGAGGTGGCCCACCGTCTTCCCCGATGCATCCAGGATCACCCATCGACGCTGATCGGCACCCACGATCTGTTCGACCCACACGCTGCCATCTCGCCCAAGTACCAGGCCTGTCGCGGCGGGGAAGTATTGCGGCAGAGTCACATCTCTTCGGAAGCTCAGGACACTCTCAAAGACTGAATCGGCAACTCCTTTGGGAATCCTTATCGGCGTGTAGCGAACCACAGTGCTTGCGAGGGTGTCACCGCGAAGACCGACGACGACAATCCGGAACGACCCGGGCGTCGCGCCCGGCTCAAGGAGCGCCACCCGACGACCGTCTCGGCTGACACTGGCGAGGGCCTCAGTACACAAGGGAACCGTGGCGCCTGCCTTGTTCGGGCCATCCACTGCACAATGGGGAGCCGGTCCAATTCTCCCAAGTTCAGCCTGATATTGCCCCGCGCGATTGATGCGGACAAACGCGGCTCCCGCTTTGTCCAAGGAGAACAACGAGAGGGCACGTGGGTCCGAGAGCGGAGGAACACTACGAACCAGAAGCATATCGCCCGTACCGACCCCAACAGGGATTGGTGCCCCTCGACCAACCGCCGGTCCTCCGACGGCCCTCGAAATCGAAGTGGGCATGGTGAACACACCCTGCAGCTGGAGGTCGCTCGAGAGCAGCGTCACCCGGAAGGCCATAGGGTCGGAGACCCAGAAGCCATTGCTCGTGAGTCCGAGCCCACTCGGCCGCGTGAACTCCCCCGGTCCACCACCATTGCGACCGATCCGCGCGAGTTCTTTCCCCGTCGCAGAAAACAGATAGACCCGAGCCTCGCGAGAATCGAGCGCGACAATCCGCCCACCCGGATCGACCGCGAGCGAGGTGATGCTTGTGAAATTGCCCTCGATCCTTAAATCGAGATTCGCTGACAGCTGCCGTGCTTGGGCCGCGAGTGGCCGGGGCAGCGACTGGCTGCCGAGGCCGAGCAACACGATGCCCACGAGCATTCGCCTTGTCATGCAGGTCCCTCGTGCGCGCGGTGCCGCTTCACGATCTTCTTGATCGCCCGCTCAATTTCGGTGCGCCGCCACCCCTTCAGCTCCTGAGCCGCCGCTTGCAACGCCGGGATTTCCTCCGCTGTGCCACTCTCGGCGAGTCCCATCGCGGCGTGACCGGGCATCTCCTTCAACATCGCCACGAGCACGGGGTTCACGTCGGCCGGTGCCGAGGTTCGCGCAGCGGCGAGATGAAGCATCTCCCGGGACCTGCCATATCGCGGCTCCTGCAGGCTCTTCAATATCCAGGCGGCCGCAAGACGAGGTCGGGACTCGGCAAATGTGTTGGCAATCGTCAAACGGATCGCGTCCGAGCCGGTCTCCTCGAAGAGCGAGATCAGGGGCGTGGGATCAATTGATGAGTGTGAGGCTCCGAGACTTCTCACGAGCATGTCCAGATTACCGAGTTCGCTGACCGACGGGAGCAGCTCCATCAGCACCGCACTCAGCCCCAATGGCAACCTCGGATACGTCGTGACGATGTCGTTGATCGAGGTGAGCGGAAAGCCGGCAGCCTCAATTGTCGACCTCAGTCGAACCGCCTCCTGCTCCACCCTGGCTGCCGCCTCAGCTTGGGCCGCCAGCTTCGCCAGATAAGCGTCACTCTGCAGGTGTTCATCTTCGGACCGTGCCACAGTTGGCCCCGCAAGTCAGGGGAGTATCCGCCTTCTCGCAATTCCTTCCGATTCCACGAAGTCGAGCAATGGCCTGGTCATTCTGGTACCTACGCGAACAATGAGCTCGAAGGACCTGCCCGTGGATTTCGCGAACGCAGCGTAATCTCTAATCTGGTTTGTCATCCCCAGCTTAACAACATTCTTCGCTTCGGTCAGCGTCCTTTCAGTCAGACCATCAGGGATCCGACATTTGGCAGTTTCGGTGGCCGATATTATCCGAATGTTACCCCCTTCGCGCTACTTCACTACATACCTGGCGATCGCTTCGACGTCGTTCGTGTCCCGTTCGACCCCCCACACTCGATCTGTTTCTGCTGCCAACAGGCGAAAGGATCCAGGCAGCTCAAGCCGCCCAACAACAGTGCCCTTTTTGTCCAAAACAGTCCACAATGAGAAATGCCCGGGCTTCGGTGGCTGAAGCTCCAGCCATGTCGATCCATCGCGTCCCGCGACGATCCGCCGCACAGGCGGAAAGGAGGTCGGCAGTCGGACCAACGTCCGAATGATCTTCGCGAGAGGCGGAGGTGATCCATTCGCACGCTCGTCAAGAATGGAATCGGCTGAGTGGCGACCAATGCGGATTGGCTGCGTGACAATCCGCCGCGAGAATATTGTGTCTCCTGCAGCCGAGATTGCGGTGACCACAAAGTATCCCGCGTCCGGGGACTCATGATCGACCAGGACAATTCGTTCGCCAGCCTGGCTTGCGTCCGCGAATCGCCGCTCGCAATAGGGCACCCTTGTTGTCCACGTTCCCGATACGACGATGCACTCGGGCGAGTTGGGAAGTTTCCCAAGCAGACGTGATTTCCCCTGCGACCCGGAGATACTGAGAAATGAAGCGCCTGTCTCAGTGCGGTCCCCAGGTCCTCGGTTTCCAGCCCGCACGATGAGCGAGTCGCCGTTACCTCGAGCAAGCACGAACGCTCCCGAACCCACGGTGCTTCCCGACAGTGGAAGCATTCGTGGATGTTCGAGCTGTGACGACACCATCGTCAACCGCGACCCCATCGCATCGTATATCCAGAATCCGGATGAGGAGGTCCCAATCCGTCCGATCCGAACGAACTCCGACGGCCCCTGGCCCTTTCGGCCAAAAGCACCGAGTTGCTTCCCCTTGTCACTGAAGAGGAGCACGCGACCATCCTCCGGCTGCGACACAAGGAATCGTCCACCCGGGTCGACGGCGATGCCTTCGATCCTGGAGAACTCTCCGGCGACGAACAAGTCCCGTGTCGCGTGGAGGATGCCTCCTTGGGCAAGGAGCGGATGGATCGTTGCGCTGGAGAGGCCGGCAAACAGCAAGGCGGCGAGTTTCATGTTCACCATATTCTCGGTGGTCCGGT
>JBDSMX010000261.1:0-2782 GCA_039915645.1 Gemmatimonadales bacterium
GCGCCACGGGTACCGGCGTCGCCAGCCAGGACAATGACAACGTCTTCGGCTTCCCCACGCGAGATGCGGCCAATGATCCCTCGGTGACTTCGGCGACCTTCACCAACTTTGTGGACTACACCTTCACCACACTTGGTTCGCAGCCGGGGGTGAAGATTCTTCCCAACACGACGCCGTACAATGGCGTCGGCCCGGTGCTCGATGCCGGCCTGGGGACCTGTGATCGCCCGGTGCTGCTCAATTTCGGCGAGCCGCTGCGCGCGTCGGCCACGGTACCGCAGTGCCAGGGGTATTTCCCGGTAGTGCACGGCACCGGTGCGCAGACCAAATTTGCAGGAGGGAGCCGGGGACAGGGGACGCTGCTCATTGACGGCGACCTCGAACTGGTCGGCGGTTTCGAGTGGACCGGACTGATCATCGTCCGCAACCAGATCAAGGTCACCGGCAACGGCAACAAGATCTACGGCGCCATCCTCGCCGCCGGCGCCGACGTCGCGACCACCAACGGCTCGGTGGGCGGCAACGTCGACATCCACTATTCTGCCTGCGCGATCAGCAAGGCGATCAACGGCGCCTCGCTGGCGCGCCCGCTGACCCAGCACGGGTGGGCGCAGGTCTACTAGCCGGCCCCGCTCGGCTCCGGCTACATGTAGTAGAGCGGCTGGCGGGGTCTCCCCGTCGGCCGCTTATCTTTGGGCGACTCCCTCGGACCGGACCCGATGCCCCGTCGCATTCTCTTCTTCGTTGCACCGCTGTATGAGGACCTCGAGCTCTGGTATCCCAAGATCCGGCTCGAGGAGGAGGGGTACGAGATCACGGTGGCCGGCCTGGGCGAGCGAAGCTATCAGGGCAAACGGGGCTATCCGATCACGGCCGACACCTCGGTGGACCGGATTCGCGCCGAAGATTTCGATGCCCTGGTGATTCCCGGCGGCTACGCCCCCGACATCATGCGGCGAAGCGAACAGTTGCTGACCATCACCCGCGCGATGCACGAGGCGGGTAAGCCGATAGCCTTCATCTGTCACGCGGGATGGGTCCCGATCTCCGCCGGGATTGTCCGCGGCCGACGCGGCACCTCGGTCGGCGCAATCAAGGATGACCTCGTGAATGCCGGCATGGTCTGGGAAGACGCGCCGGTGGTGGTCGATGGCAACCTGATTTCGTCGCGAACGCCGGCGGATCTGGTGGCTTTCACGAAAGCGATTATTGCGGCACTCAAGTGACCGATTTCTCCGAGTATCAGTCCCGCATCGATCGCTGGATCTCGCAGTTCGAGGAAGGCTACTTCCATCCGCTGACCAACATGACGCGGCTGAGCGAAGAGGTCGGTGAGCTCGCGCGCGAGGTCAATCATCGTTTCGGCCAGAAGACCAAGAAGCGTGAAGAGGCCGAAGGGGATATGGCCATGGAGATGGCCGATATCATCTTCGTGCTGATCTGCATGGCCAATCGGGAAGGAATCGACCTGAACGAGGCGTTCGACCGGATGATGACGAAGGTTGAACAACGCGACGCCAACCGCTGGACGAGGAAGTCATGAAAGTTCGGGTTCTGCTGCTCCCGGTGTTCCTGCTCGTCAGCGCCGCGTGCGCCCAACTGGCCCCCAAGCTCAAGCCGGACGAACTCACCGCGCGGATGGAGCAACTGGTCACCACCGGTGACACGGCAGCACTGGCGAGCCTCGCCGCTCGACAGTGTCGCGGCGGCGAGGCCGATCTCTCGCGCCAATGTTACGAGGAGTACTTCCTCGCGCTCGCCAAGGGGGAACGGGTCCGGCTCGCACTCGGCGCGCTCGCGCAACTCGGCAAGGATGACCCCCAGGTCGAGCGCGACGGGCATCAGTACACCCACGTAATCGGCATCCGCGCGTGGAAGCCGGGCGACGACGTCTCGGCGCGATTCCGCAGCTGCAATGGCCTGTTCCAGTCGGGCTGCTATCACGGCGTGATTCAGTCGTGGTTCACGCAGTCGGGGCCGATCGACTCGGCCCGCGCCAACGAGCTCTGCAACATCATTGCGCCCGATCCGGCAGATCGCTGGCTCCGATTCCAGTGCGTGCACGGTCTCGGGCATGGCTTCGAGATGGTGTGGAACTGGGAGTTGCCGAAGGCGCTCACCGGCTGCGACTGGCTGATTTCTTCGTGGGATCGCGAGTCGTGTTATGGCGGCGCGTTCATGGAGAATGCTGTTGCCGCAGCCACTGGCCCGCATCACACCTCGGCCCACGCCCTGCAGACGGCCGCCAAGGATGAGATGAAGGGGATGGAGGGGATGGACCACGAGCACACGCCGGACACCAAGACGATCACCTTCAAGATGCTCGACTCGACCGACATGCTCTATCCCTGCACGCTGGTTGATGCGAAATACTATCGCGCCTGCTACGAATTGCAGGGTGGCGTCATCCTCCGCCGCAGTGGCCGCGACTGGACCGCAGCGGCCGCGACCTGCGATCGCGCCCCGATTCTGGTCCGTTCGGCCTGTTACCAGAGCATGGGGACAATGACCGCCGGGATGACGATCGGCAATGACAAGAAGGCCGCCGAGAGTTGTGCTCACGGCGATCCGGGATATCAGCCGTTCTGCTTCTCAGGTGTGGTGAAGAACCGGATTGACGTCACGGCCAACCCCAAGGACGGGATCAACTTCTGCCGCGAGATTCCGGAAGGCGCGAATCGGACCCAGTGCTACGTGGCCGTGGGGCAGCAGATTTCGGTGCTGCACTCGGTGGATCTGGATGGTCGCGCCAAGGCGTGCGCACTCGCTGGCAAGGAAGGGG
>JBDSMX010000262.1:0-3487 GCA_039915645.1 Gemmatimonadales bacterium
CCTCAGCAAGGCGGGCTACCCGGTGATTGCCGCCGCGGCGAAACACGGCGACGGGCTCGAACAATTGCGCGCAGCGCTCGTCGGCAAGGTGTCGGTGCTCACCGGCCCCAGCGGAGCAGGGAAGTCATCTTTGCTCAATGCGCTGGAACCGGGACTGGGGCTGCGGGTAGGAGAGATCTCGAAGAAGGTGCGTCGCGGAACCCATACCACCGTGTCGGCCGTGATGATTCCACTGGTGCAGGGTGGCTTCGTCGTCGACACGCCTGGATTCAGCGAGGTCGGGATCTGGGCGCTGCACCGCGACCAGGTCGACCAGTGCTTCCCTGAATTTCTGGCCGTACTCGGCGACTGTCGCTTTGGCGACTGTACCCATCGCACCGAACCGGGCTGCGCAGTGCGCGCGCTCGTTGATGCGGGCGGCGTGCCGGCCGAGCGCTACGCCTCATACCTCGCGATCCGTGCCGAACTCGAGGCGATCCCCGAAGACTGGGAGTGATTGCGCCAAAGGCGCAATCATCCCGAGCGTAGCGAGGGATCCCCTAGAGCGTAGCGAAGGAGTCCCGTACCCTGCGAGGGATCCCTTAGAGCGCAACGGGTCACTCCGAGCGTAGCGAAGGAGTCCCGTACCGTGCGATGGAGTCCCCTAAGGAGTCGCCGGCTTCACCGTGTTGTCAAGCGCGGCCCCGACGCGGCATTCGCCTTCCCCTTCCTTGCCCGCGAGTGCGCACGCCTTGGCCCGACCATCCAGGTCCACCGAGTGCAGCACCGAAATCTGCTGCCCCACGGCCACGTAGCACTGGGTTCGGTTCGCCCCTTCCGGAATCTCGCGGCAGAAGTTGATCCCGTCCTTCGGGTTGGCGGTGACGTCAATCCGGTTCTTCACCACGCCTGAGAAGCAGAATGGCTGATAGCCGGTGTCGCCGTGGGCGCAGCTCTCGGCCGCCTTCTTGTCGTTGCCGATCGTCATCCCGGCGGTCATCGTTCCCATGCTCTGGTAGCAGGCCGAACGGACCAGCATCGGGGCCCGGTCGCAGGTGGCGGCCGCTGCGGTCCAGTCGCGGCCACTGCGGCGAAGGATGACGCCGCCCTGCAGTTCGTAGCAGGCGCGATAGTATTTCGCGTCAACCAGCGTGCAGGGATAGAGCATGTCGGTCGAATCGAGCATCTTGAAAGTGATCGTCTTGGTGTCCGGGGTATGCTCGTCGTGGTCCATCCCCTCCATGCCCTTCATCTCGTCCTTGGCGGCCGTCTGCAGGGCGTGGGCCGAGGTGTGATGCGGGCCAGTGGCTGCGGCAACGGCATTCTCCATGAACGCGCCACCGTAACACGACTCGCGATCCCACGAAGAAATCAGCCAGTCACAACCGGTGAGTGCCTTCGGCAACTCCCAGTTCCACACCATCTCGAAGCCATGCCCGAGCCCGTGAACGCACTGGAATCGGAGCCAGCGATCGGCCGGATCGGGCGCAATGATATTGCAGAGCTCGTTGGCGCGGGCCGAGTCGATCGGCCCCGACTGCGTGAACCACGACTGAATCACGCCGTGATAGCACCCCGACTGGAACAGGCCATTGCAGCTGCGGAATCGCGCCGAGACGTCATCGCCCGGCTTCCACGCGCGGATCCCGATGACGTGCGTGTACTGATGCCCGTCGCGCTCAACCTGGGGGTCATCCTTGCCAAGTTGCGCCAGCGCGCCCAGTGCGAGCCGGACCCGTTCCCCCTTGGCGAGCGCGAGGAAGTACTCCTCATAGCACTGGCGCGAGAGGTTGGCATCGCCGCCTCGGCACTGTCGAGCAGCGAGGCTCGCGAGCGCTGCCGTGTCGCCGGTGGTGACCAGTTGCTCCATGCGGGCGGTGAGCTCGTCCGGCTTGAGCTTGGGAGCCAGCTGGGCGCATGCGGCGCTGACGAGCAGGAACACCGGGAGCAGCAGGACCTGCACTTTCATGACTTCCTCGTCCAGCGGTTGGCGTCGCGTTGTTCGACCTTCGTCATCATCCGGTCGAACGCCTCGTTCAGGTCGATTCCTTCCCGATTGGCCATGCAGATCAGCACGAAGATGATATCGGCCATCTCCATCGCCATATCCCCTTCGGCCTCGTCACGCTTCTTGGTCTTCTGCCCGAAACGATGATTGACCTCGCGCGCGAGTTCACCGACCTCTTCGCTCAGCCGCGTCATGTTCGTCAGCGGATGGAAGTAGCCTTCCTCGAACTGCGAGATCCAGCGATCGACGCGGGACTGATACTCGGAGAAATCGGTCACTTGAGTGCCGCAATAATCGCTTTCGTGAAAGCCACCAGATCCGCCGGCGTTCGCGACGAAATCAGGTTGCCGTCGACCACCACAGGCGCATCTTCCCACACCATGCCGGCATTCACGAGGTCATCCTTGATCGCGCCGACCGAGGTGCCGCGTCGGCCGCGGACAATTCCGGCGGAGATCGGGACCCACCCCGCATGACAGATGAAGGCGATCGGCTTCCCCGCCTCGTGCATCGCGCGGGTGATGGTCAGCAACTGTTCGCTCCGCCGCATGATGTCGGGGGCGTAGCCGCCGGGAATCACCAAGGCATCGAAATCTTCGGCGCGAATCCGGTCCACCGAGGTGTCGGCCGTGATCGGGTAGCCGCGCTTGCCCTGATAGGTCTGCTCGCCCATGCCGGCCACGGTGATCTCGTACCCCTCCTCCTCGAGTCGGATCTTGGGATACCAGAGTTCGAGGTCCTCATACAGCGGGGCAACAAAGAAGAGAATGCGACGAGGCATCGGGTCCGGTCCGAGGGAGTCGCCCAAAGATAAGCGGCTGACGGGGAGACCCCGCCAGCCGCTCTACTACATGTAGCCGGAGCCGAGCGGGGCCGGCTAGTAGACCTGCGCCCAGCCGTGCTGGGTAAGCGGGCGCGCCAGCGAAGCGCCGTTGATCGCCTTGCTGATCGCGCAGGCCGAATAGTGGATGTCGACGTTGCCGCCCACCGAGCCGTTGGTGGTCGCGACGTCGGCGCCGGCGGCGAGAATGGCGCCGTAGATCTTGTTGCCGTTGCCGGTGACCTTGATCTGGTTGCGGACGATGATCAGTCCGGTCCACTCGAAGCCGCCGACCAGTTCGAGATCGCCGTCAATGAGCAGCGTGCCCTGACCCCGGCTCCCTCCGGCAAACTTGGTCTGGGCACCGGTGCCGTGCACGACCGGGAAGTAACTCTGGCACTGCGGTACCGTGGCCGACGCCCGCAGTGGCTCGCCGAAATTGAGCAGCACCGGGCGATCACAGATCCCCAGGCCGGCATCGAGCACCGGGCCGACGCCATTGTACGGCGTCGTGTTGGGAAGAATCTTGACCCCCGGCTGCGACCCGAGTGTTGTGAAGGTGTAGTCCACAAAGTTGGTGAAGGTCGCCGAAGTCACCGAGGGATCATTGGCCGCATCTCGCGTGGGGAAGCCGAAGACGTTGTCATTGTCCTGGCTGGCGACGCCGGTACCCGTGGCGC
>JBDSMX010000285.1:0-68021 GCA_039915645.1 Gemmatimonadales bacterium
GCTCAAGAGTACGCTGACCCTGGTCCTCTATATGTATGAGGAAGGCTTCCGCTGGTGGCGCCTCGGCTTCTCCGCCTCCATTGCCGTTGTGCTCTTCCTGCTGACGCTCCTGGGTACCCTGATTCAGCTGCGGCTGCAGCGGCAGAGTGCCCCGTGAAAAGTCGCTGGCGCTCGATCGGGCTTCACGCGCTGCTCCTGGTGGGAGCAATGCTTGCCGCGACCCCGCTGCTCTGGATGGTGTCGGCCTCGCTGATGCGATCGGGTGAGGCGAACACCTCCCCGCCGCCATTGCTGCCGCATCATCCGTCGCTCGACCACTATCGCGCGCTCTTTCTCTCGCAGAACATGGGGCGGTACTTCGCCAACTCGTTGATCATCGCGCTGGGCGGGACCATCCTCGCCGTGCTGATCACCGGGATGGCGGGGTATGCCTTTGCGAAACTCCGGTTCCGCGGCAGCAAGGCGATCTTCCGTGCCTTGCTCGCGGGGATGGTGATCCCGGGTCAGGTGGCGATGCTGCCGATGTTCATCCTGCTCCGCGAAATGGGGCTGATCAACACCCTCTTTGGGGCGATGATCCCGGTGCTGGCGCCGATCTACGGCATCTTCCTCGTGCGGCAGTACGCGCTCTCGATTCCCGATGATCTGCTCGACGCGGCGCGCCTGGATGGGGCGAGCGAATGGCGCGTCTTCCGGTCGATCGTGCTGCCGTCCCTTGGTCCGGTGCTCGCGACCCTTGGCGTCTTCACCTTCCTGAGTGCCTGGAACGATTTCATGTGGCCGCTGATCGTGCTGAGCGATGACGCGCGCTACAACCTGCCGGTGGCACTCGCGAATCTCGCCGGCGAGCACGTGCAGGATGTGGAGCTGATGATGGCTGGCGCGGTGGTGACGGTGGTTCCGGTGTTCATCGCCTTCCTCTTCCTGCAGCGCTATTACATCCAGGGAATCATGGCGGGGAGCGTGAAGGGATGATCGCCGCCGTGTTGCTGGCCGCCCTGATCGTGACGTCGCCACACGACACGTCACGGGTGCTCGATAGCTTCGACCGGATCGATTCCTGGAGCGCGCACCCGGCTGATGGGGTCTCGCTGGAGTTGCATCCGGACCTCGGTCGACGCGGACGGGCGCTGCGACTCGACTTCGGCTTCACCGGCGGTGGCTACGCCATCGCGCGGCGCGCCCTCGACGTGCCATTGAGCGGAAATTACGCTTTCACTTTCTGGATCAAGGGGCGTGCGGCACCGAACACGCTTGAATTCAAGTTGATCGACCGGAGCGGCGAGAACGTCTGGTGGTACACCGAGCGCGATCGCCATTTCACGGGTGACTGGGAAAAGATCACCGTCCGGAAACGCCAGATTGCGTTCGCGTGGGGACCCAAAGGCGGCGGCGAGCTCAGCGAGGTCGCGGCGATCGAGCTGGTCATCACCTCCGGGAGCGGAGGAGGGAAGGGGAGCGTCTGGTTCGATGATCTCGCACTCACTTCGATGCCCGACAATGGACCGTATACTCTGACCCCTGCCATTGCCGCGTCGGCAAGTCGGCCCGGCCACCTGGCCAACGCTGCGATCGACGGAGACAGCAGCACCAGTTGGCGCGCGGCCACCGCCCGGCCATCACTCACGCTCGATTTTCTCCGCCGCCGCGAGTTCGGCGCGGTATCCCTGCTCTGGGAACCCGGCGCTGCACCCGCGCAGGTGACACTGCTTGCCTCCGATGATGCCAAGCGGTGGCGAGTCATTGGCTCGCGCCAGCGAGGGGGCGAGCGCGCGAATCATTTCTATCTCCCCGATAGTGACGCGCGCTACCTGCGGCTCGATCTCGTCGCGGCGTCACCAGCCAGACCGGTCGGACTTCGTGAGTGGCGGATCGAATCGCTCGAGGCCGGCGCATCGCGCAATGCCTTCTTCAAGCTGGTCGCCGGTGACTCGCCGCGAGGCTCGTTCCCGCGCTACCTGAGCGGCGAGGCGTCGGCATGGACAGTGGTCGGCGTTGACGGCGCCCGCGACGAAGCCCTGCTCGGCGAGGATGGTGCCATCGAACCGGGGACCGGCGCCTTCAGCATTGAACCATTTCTGCAGGTCGGCGGGAAGTTGCACAGCTGGAGCAACGTGGCCCGCAGCGCTTCCCTCGCAATGGGAAAGCTGCCGATCCCCACGGTGAAGTGGGATCTTGCTGGTGCCTCGCTCGAGATCACGGCGTTTGCGCGGGGTTCCGCGACGGCGTCCCGCGTAATCGGCCGCTATCGCGTGACCAATCGCGCCACTGCACCGATGCGGGGAACACTCTACCTCGCCATCCGGCCGTTTCAGGTCAATCCGCCGTGGCAGTTCCTGGGTACGCCGGGCGGCACCACTCGAATCGATTCGCTGCGGTGGGATCGTTCGCAGGTCACCGTGAACGGCCTGCGTGAGGTTCGCGCGCTGACTCCGGGGGCACGCTTTGGTGCGCTTCCGTTTGCGGGCGGCGAGATCGTTGCTTCCCTGCAGGAACAGGCGCTGCCGACGGCAACCGCCGTGCAGGATCCCTTCGGGGCCGCCTCCGGGGCCCTGGCCTGGCCGCTCGAGCTCGCCGCTGGCGCCAGCACGACCATCGACATCGAAGTGCCCTTCGATCGCGGCTTCCTGCCACCGGTTCGTGCGGCAGGAGTCGATACCGCCCTGCAGCAGGTAATCCGCGGATGGGAGCGCTCACTGGACGCAGCTGGCGTGCGGCTCCCCGGCGCAGGCGCGCGCATCGCCAACACCATTGCGAGTACGCTCGGCTACATCCTTATCAATCGGGATGGACCGGCACTCCAGCCAGGCTCGCGCTCCTACGAGCGATCGTGGATCCGTGACGGGGCGCTCACCTCCACAGCGCTGCTCAGATTTGGGCACGCCGCCGAGGTGCGGGAGTTTCTCCTCTGGTATGCCGGGTTCCAATATCCTGACGGCAAGATTCCCTGCTGCGTCGATCGTCGCGGGGCCGATCCAGTGGCTGAGCACGACAGTCACGGCGAGTTCATCTATCTGGCGATGGAGTACTTCCGGCATACCGGCGATCGTGCGCTGCTCACACAGCTCTGGCCGCAGGTGAATGCCGCGGTGGGCTACCTCGACTCGCTGCGGCGAACGCACCGCACCAGCGAATACCGGAACGGGGAACAGGCGCTCTATCACGGACTTCTGCCGCCGTCGATCAGCCACGAAGGGTATTCCGCGAAGGCGATGCATTCGTACTGGGACGACTTCTTCGCGCTGCGCGGCTTCAAGGATGCCGCTGCGATGGCCACGGCCCTGGGCCGGCCTGACGACGCGCGCCGGATCGGCGTCAGTCGTGATGAGTTTGCCGCCGACCTCTTTGCCTCGATCGACGCGGTGATGAAGACACTCCATATCGATTTCATTCCGGGCGCCGCCGATCTCGGCGATTTCGACGCTACGTCGACCACCATCGCGCTCTCGCCGGTCGAGGAATTGCCTCGACTCCCGCGTGCGGCGGTCGAGCACACCTTCGAGCGGTATTTCACGAACGCCAGCGCGAGGTCGGTCGCCGGGAGTGCCTGGGAGAACTACACGCCTTACGAGCTGCGGACGGTCGGTGCCATGCTCCGGCTCGGGTGGAAAGCGCGGGCGCTTGCCATGCTCGATGCCTTCATGGCGGATCAGGAACCCACCGCATGGAATCAATGGCCCGAGGTCGTCTGGCACGATCGCACTGCGCCGAAGTTCATCGGGGACTTGCCGCATACCTGGGTTGGTTCGGACTTCCTTCGTTCCGCTGCGGATCTCTTCGTCTACGAGCGCGAGGCCGATAGTGCCCTGATTGTCGCCGCGGGAATCCCTGACGCCTGGCTCGTGGGTGAAGGTGTGACCGTGGAACGCCTGAGCACCTGGTGGGGACCACTCAGCTATACCGCGAAGCGTACCGCAACGACCACGGTGGTCACGGTACCCGCAGGCCTCAATGTGCCGCCAGGAGGTCTGATCGTCCACGCGCCTGGTAGCAGTCGCCCGGTACGAATCCTTCTCAACGGAGCAGCTGTCCAGGCATCAGCGGACGGCTCCGTCACGCTCCGTGCACTACCTGCCCGAATCGAATTCACACCATGACCCAGAAGCACCAGCTGACCAATGGCAGGTATCTCGTCGGGGTTTCCTCGGCCGGCGCAGGATACTCTCGCCTTGGAGATATCGAGCTCACCCGCTGGTCTGGCGACGATACGCGTGATGCCGAAGGGTTCTTCGCCTATCTCCGCGACGTCGAGACGGGACGCTTCTGGTCCGCCGGCGTCCAGCCTGCGCCGCAACGACCGGGCTGGTACCGAGTCAGCCTTGCCCCGGGCCTGGTCCGCATCGTTCGCCACGATGAGGGGATCGAGATTCGCACCGAAATCTCGGTAGGAGAGACCGGCAACGTCGAGCAGCGCAGCTACACCATTCACAATATGGGAAAGGTGGAGCGGCAGCTTGAGCTGACGACCTGCATTGAAGTCGTCCTGAATGTGGCAGGAGCCGATGCCGGGCACCCGGCCTTCTCGAAGCTCTTTGTGCAGACGGAATCGCTCCCGGGAGGCGCAGGATTGCTTGCGCGCCGGCGGCAGCGCAGCCCCGAGGATCCCACGCTGTATCTCGGCCACGCACTCGTCGATCCGGCCTCGGTGACGACCGGAAGCCTGGAATGCGAAACCGATCGGGCCCGCTTCATCGGTCGCGGGCATTCGCTGGCGGATCCGGTGGCGATGTCCAGCATGGCGCCGCTTTCCGGCACCACTGGCAACGTTCTCGACCCACTCTTCGCCATGCGGCGCCGGTTCACGATTCCCGCAGGGGCGACGATTCAACTGGTCGGAATCCTGGCTGCCGGCAACACCCGCGAGGAAGTCGAAACCCTGTTGCGCGATGCAGCAGGGCGCCCGGCGGACTTCAGCGGTGCCGTCACCGAGGGCATCATCGATTCGCTCGAGATGCTCGCACGTGAGCGTCCACCGAGCATCCTGCCAGCGGCGGCTGTTGCGGCGGTTGCGCCGGCGGATGAAGCGCTCCGATTCTACAATGGCGTTGGCGGGTTCAGCGCCGACGGCAGCGAATACGTGGTGAGGATCGACCGCACCGAGGCCGGACTCCGACTGCCGCCGCTCCCGTGGACCAATGTGGTCGCGAATCCCGACGCCGGCTTCGTGGCCTCGGAGACCGGGCTCGGTTTCACCTGGGTTGGCAACAGCAGGGAGAACCGGCTCACGCCCTGGTTCAACGACCCCGTGACCGACCCGGTGGGCGAGGCGCTCTATCTGGTCGATCGGACGCGCGGCACTTACTGGTCACCGACGCCGGCCCCAGTGCCGGGCAGCGGCCCCTACGAGACCCGTCACGGCTTTGGCTACAGTACCTGGCGACATACGTCGTCGGATCTGGTCCAGGAGGTCGTCGCGTTCGTGGCGACCAAGGATCCCGTGAAGATCGTCCGCCTTCGGGTGACCAACACCGGTACCGAACGGCGATCACTCGCCCTCGCCTGGTACGGAGAGTGGGTACTCGGCGGCGTGCGCTCGGCAACGGCCGCCACCACGGTCACCGAGTCCGCCTCGAGTGGTCGCGTATTGCTTGCACGAAATTCCGGCAGTCGGGACGTCGCTAGCTCGGTGGCCTTCGCTGCAATCAATGGCGAATCGAGCACGCCGGTCGAGTTCACCGGCGATCGCGCAACTTTCCTGGGACGCTATGGCAGTGCGGCCGCACCCGAGGCGATCAGGAAAGACGCGCCACTCGACGGACGGACCGGTGCCAGTCTCGATCCCTGTGCTGCGTTTCGCATCACGGCGGACGTGGAACCAGGTGCCACGCTCGAGTGGTCGATTCTGCTCGGTCAGACCCCCTCCCGCGAGGCCGCACTCGGCATCGTGGCTCGCTTCGACACGCCCGATGCCGTGGCCGCCGAACTCGATGCGGTACAAGCAGGGTGGCGGGAACGCCTCGGAGCAGTACAGATCGAGACACCGGTGCCTGCCATCGATTTGATGGTGAATGGCTGGCTGGCATACCAGAACCTGAGCTGCCGCATCTGGGCGCGCTCGGCGATGTATCAATCCGGCGGCGCGTTCGGGTACCGCGATCAATTGCAGGACGCCGCCTCGATGGTCTATCACTCGCCCGATCTCACTCGCGAGCAGATCCTGCTGCATGCGGCCAATCAGTTCGTCGAAGGCGATGTGATGCACTGGTGGCATCCCCCTGCGGGGCGAGGCATCCGCACACGCTTCGCCGACGATCTCCTCTGGCTGCCACTGTTGGCACAGTACTACGTCGACACCACGGGCGATCGCTCCGTCTACGACGAGTCGGCGCGATTCCTGACGGCGCGGGCGTTGCACGAGGGCGAGGACGAAGCATTTCTCGAGCCCACCGATTCCGGTACCGCTGCGTCAGTCTACGAGCACTGCTGCCGAGCGCTCGATCGATCGCTCGCCGCGGGAGTACACAACCTCCCCTTCATCGGGACCGGCGACTGGAATGACGGCATGAATCGCGTCGGCCGCCTCGGCCGCGGCGAGAGTGTCTGGATGGGCTTCTTCCTCTATGCCATCCTGGAGCGTTTCATCCCGACCGTGGTCGCGCGCGGTGAGGCCGAGCGCGCCGAACGTTACCGCGCGCGGATGCGTACGCTGCATGCGGCACTTAACGAGGGTGGCTGGGACGGCGGCTGGTATCGCCGTGCCTATTACGACGACGGTGCGCCACTCGGCTCCGCCTCGAGCGACGAGTGCCAGATCGACGCCATCGCGCAGGCGTGGTCAGTGCTGGCAGGGGTGGCATCGCCTGAACGTGCAGCGATCGCACTCGACGCGATGGAGTCGCGCCTCGTCGACGAAGAGGCCGGGATCATTCGGCTCCTGACACCTCCGTTTGACAAGACTCCGCACGACCCCGGCTACATCAAGGGCTATCTCCCTGGTGTGCGCGAGAATGGAGGTCAGTACACCCACGCAGCGCTCTGGGCGGTGCGTGCGCTCGCGGAAGCGGGTCGACGCGATCGTGCGGTGCACCTCTTCGAAATGCTGAGTCCGGTCACCCGAGGCGGATCACCGGCAGCGATTGCGACCTATCAAGTGGAACCCTATGTGGTTGCGGCCGATGTGTACGGCGAGGCGCCGCATACGGGGCGTGGCGGCTGGACCTGGTACACCGGCTCAGCGGGCTGGATGTTCCGGGTGGCGTTTGAATCGCTGCTCGGCATCACCACCGTGGCGGGGCGCACCCTGGTACTGCGCCCATGCATCCCGGCCGAATGGCCCGGCTTCACGGTGCGGTACCGGCTTCCGGGTGATGCCACACGGTACCGGATCGTCGTTCGGCAAACGAACGCGGCAAGTGCCGTCCGGTCGGCCACTGCGGCCGCGCGCGTGGTCGACGGTGCAATCACTATTGATCTCGTGCGCGACGGCGGTGAACATCTGGTCGAGGTCGATCTCGGCGATGACGTCGGGACCAGCTACCGGCCGAGTGCCTCGCCGTGACTGCGAATGACGTCGGAGTAGAAGCGCGAGCTGGCTTTCGGGATGCGGCGCTGATCGACCTTGTCGACGCGGAAGAGCCCGAAGGTTTTGGCGAAACCAGCGCTCCACTCGAAATTGTCGAGCAGTGACCAGGCGAAATAGCCGCGCACGTCAGCGCCTTGGCGGATCGCATCGTGCACCGCCATCAGATGGGTGCGGAAATAGTCGACTCGCAGCGGGTCGTGCACCAGTTCGGCATCGGCAGCGTCCGTATCCAGGAAGGCCGCGCCGTTTTCGGTGATGTAGAGCGGAACCGCCGGATAGCGTTCCGTGATCCAGAGGAGCACATCGGTAAGAGCCGCCGGGTAGACTTCCCAGTCGAGCGTGGTGTGCAGCGTGGCGTTTTGACGGACGCGCCCTGCGCGGATCGGCAGGGCAGTGGGATCATCGCAGGTCACGTTTCTGGTGTAGTAGTTGATGCCCAGGAAGTCGAGCGGCTGCTGAATCAGGGCGAAGTCGTCTTCGGGGAAATGCGGCCAGTCGGCGCCGAAGATCTCGGCCAGCTCCTCGGGATACCGACCGAAGAAGACTGGATCGAGGAACTGCCGGTTCATGTAGGCGTCGGCGCGGCGGGTGGCGGCGAGATCTTCAGGCCGATCGGTCGCGGGATATTTCGGTTCGAGGTTCACCACGAGCCCCGCCGATTTCCCTCCCTCGGCGCGAATCGCCTGCAGCCCGGCGCCGTGGGCCCGGAGCAGATTGTGGCTTGCCAGTGGTGTTTCGGCCGTGCTCTGATGGCCCGGCGCGTGCACGCCATGCAGATAGCCGGCGTCGGAGACGACCCAGGGTTCGTTAAGCGTGGTCCACATCGGCACTCGGTCGCCAAGGGTTCGCACAACGATGCTGGCGTAGTCGGCAAACCAGCCGGCGACATCGCGATTGAGCCAGCCGCCGAGGTCATCGAGTGCGGCAGGAAGATCCCAGTGGTATAGAGTTACCGATGGGGCGATGCCTTTCTGGAGCAGGCGATCGACGAGTCGGTCATAGAAGTCGAGTCCGGCTTTGTTGATGCCACCTCGCCCGGTCGGGAGGACGCGACTCCAGGAGATGCTGAAGCGGTAGGCATTGAGCTCGAGTTCGCGCATCAGATCGACATCGTCGGACCATCGGTGGTAGTGATCACATGCGATATCACCAGTGTCACCGTTGTCGATCCGGCCGGGCTCATGAACAAAGCGGTGCCAGTTGCTGGGGCCGGCCCCGTCGGCAAGCGGCGAGCCCTCGACCTGATAGGCCGAGGTGGCGGCACCCCAGAGGAAATCGGCGGGAAAGCGGATTGTCTCAGACAAGGAAGGGCATCTCGATGGCCAGGGTAACGCTCGAAGGTATCCAGAAGATATACCAGGATCGCGGCGCCGTTCATGTCGCAGTGCACGAGGTCACGCTCGATATTGCCGAGGGTGAGTTCCTGGTGCTGGTCGGCCCATCGGGCTGCGGCAAGACCACCACGCTCCGAATGGTGGCCGGACTCGAATCGGTGACGGCCGGGACCATCCGGATCGGTGACCGGATCGTGAACGATGTGCCCGCTCGCGACCGCGACATCGCCATGGTCTTCCAGAATTACGCGCTCTATCCGCACATGACGGTGCGTGACAATCTCGGCTTCGCGTTGACGCTCCGAAAGCAATCGCGTGCCGCCATTGCCGAACGAGTCGGGGAAGTCGCCACCCTGCTCGGGATTGAGGAACTGCTCGACCGGAAGCCCAAGCAGCTCTCCGGTGGTCAGCGTCAGCGGGTTGCGCTCGGTCGGGCCATCGTGCGACAGCCCGCCGTTTTTCTCTTCGATGAGCCACTCTCGAATCTCGACGCCAAACTCCGGGTCCAGATGCGACGTGAACTCGCGGCGCTACGTCGTCGACTCGGGACTACCACGCTGTACGTCACGCACGACCAGGTCGAGGCGATGACCCTCGGGGACCGGATCGTGGTGATGCATGCAGGTCGGGTGCAGCAGGTCGGCAGTCCGCTCGATATCTACGATCGTCCGGCGAACCTCTTCGTGGCTGGCTTTCTTGGCTCTCCGCCGATGAACCAGATCGCGGGACGACTCATCGGTGGCGAGACCGTCCGCTTCGAGACCGCGGATGGCGGACTCTCGATGGTGATGCCCGAATCCTATCTCCCCGCCCGTCGCCCCGATGGGCCGGTGGTGCTTGGCATCCGGCCCGAAGCGATCCGGCCAGTGCCCGGCCCACTCGGTTTCCAGGGGATTGTCGAAGCGGTCGAGCCACTGGGCTATGAATCGCTCATCACGATTCGCAGCGGTGGCATTCCGCTCACCTTCCGTGTCGACGCCGGCGTGTCACCGGCCGTCGATTCACCGATGGAGTGCTCCGTTGGAGCCGACGGCTGTCACTGGTTTGATCAGGAGAGTGGCGCCCGGCTCTGAGCGGCCAAGCGGGACATCACGGCGTCGTGCGACGCCGTGGAATCGCGGTACCGTGACATGCGGTACAGAGCTGCGGATTCTTCTTCAGCATCAGTTCCGCGTTGAAGCCGGGGCCGTGCGGATTGAAGCCTCGCCCCCCCACCACCGAATGACAGGTCAGACAATCGCGCTCAACGTGGCAGGAGACGCAACTCTCCAGCCCCTGTCGCGCGGCCTTGCCATGCCCGAGGAAGAACTGGCGATTGTTGTCGTGGTAGCCTGACGCCCCCAGGAGCGTGCGCTTCGCCGTGACGCCAGCCTGGTTGTGGCAGGTCTGGCAAAACTCGCCCGTGTTGTGACAGTCGGCGCACGAACTCGCTCGTGAGTAACCGTCTGCCGGATGGCGTGTGAGGTAACCAGCGGGGTGAAATGCTCCGCGGCGCGCGGTGTTGGGCACGTGGCAGGTGAGGCACTCCTGCCGTTGATGACACGAGGCACAACTGCGATTACTCGCCGCCGCAACGGGCCCGTGCCCGGCCTTCCGCCACATCGGGGTATGGGTGGCGGGCATCTTCGCCACGGTCTGCGCACCGGCCGACCGACCAGGCGCCGCAGCGAGCAGGGCTCGTGCCGGCGCGGGCATCGCACCCGAGTGGCAGGTGGCGCAACTCTCCTGGGTGTGACAGCTGCGGCAGGTGGCTGCGTTGGCCCCTGCCAATGCGCCGTGGCGAGTCTCGAAGTCGGCCGCAGCATGCGAGGTGGGAGCCTTCAACACATGTGGGGCGAGCAGCGATCGGGGGTCCGGCAACAGTGCCTGGATACTGGCCAGCTCGGATGCATTCACGTGGCACGATGAGCAGAAGTCGCGCGCGTGACAGGTGGCGCAGCTCTGTGCGACCCGGGCCGAACCTGAGGTGTGTTTCGCCAGCGCGCCGTGCCCCTGCGCCGACATGAAGTTTGCCCCGCGGTGGGAGGGTGGAGCAGGGAAGGCACTGATCCGTTCGCGCGTGAGGGCCTTCGCCTGCGCGAGTGGCAGGTGGCAGGTCGCGCAGGCCGTGTCGGGGAGGGTGAGGTGGTCGCCTCCACCGGCAGTATGACAAGCGACGCATTGCGGTGCGACCGGCGCCCGCACCTGCATCCAGCTGCTGGCGGGGGGAGCGTGGCAGTCGGCGCAGGTCGAAGCCGTGTCGCCCCGGCTGCGGCGCGCGGCGGAATGTTGCTGGTGATCAAAGCGCAGGTTCGAGATCCGAGGCACGGTGCGCGGCTGCCACTCCACCCGTTTCTGCACGACCCCATTATGACAACTGGTACACGTCGCGGCCGGTGGAAAGGTGGTCGCGCCAGGCGCGTCGATGCCGGCATGGCAGAGCGCGCAACTGACGAAGAGTTTGGCGTGCCGACTGTGGTCGAAGCGCTCGAGCCGTTGTTGCCCTGCCGCTCGTGAGACGAGCAGCGAGCCGACGGCGACGGCGAGAAGCGTGAGGCGACGGATCACGGGGCACGGCTCGCGGGTGGGAGCAGCCAGCGATCGGCCGATGATTTGAGCGTGACACTGACGCGTGCGCTGAGACGCCACTGGTTCCAGTCGAAGGCCAGCGCATCGGGGCGGTCGCGCGATTCCCAGTAACGATCGGCCGAGACGCCAGCGCGCCACCGGTCGCCAACGTGGTAGTCCAGTGCCGCACCGGCCCAACGGACACCAGCATCCTGGAACCGGAGCTCCAGCGGCCGCTCGAGCGATCCGCCGTTGAGGGAGAGGTCGACCCGCTCCCGAGCGCGCCAGACGACCCGTCCATCGATGCCACTCGATGACGCCCCGGGCTGCAATTCGCCGTGGCCGCCGAGCTCGACGGTCCACGCCGGCAGCGGAGTCAGCGTCGCCTCGAGGCCCCAGCGATAGCCGCGATCCTTGAGCGGAACCGCTGGAGTATTTGCTTCGGCGTCCTGATACCGGAACCACTCTCCGCGTCCCCGAAGCTGCAGGCGACTGATCGGTGTGACGGCGAGCGTGGCGATGGCGCCATCATATGGCACTGCGCTGAAGACACCCCAGACAGTCCAGAGGTCGAAGTAGGGCCGGTAGTGCTTGGCCCCGAGCGTGGCCCACACGCGCTTGCCGCTGTAGCCGATGGTCGCATCCGCCGAACCGACTCGTCCCTGGGCAATGTCGTAATCGGCGCCGGTCACGATGCGGACGCGACCCAGCGGCCGGAACTGCGCACTGAATCCGGCTCGCTCAGCCACGATGTAGTTGGTCATCGGATCGAGTTCGCGACGGTACTCGACTTCGGCATCAAATCGAGGAAGATGAAATCCGCTGGTGACTCCGACGACGATCTGGCGACTCTCAGGTTGAAAATCGAGGAGCGGGTTCACGGCGGGCGAGGTGATCGGCAGGATGGTGCCGCGCGCGAGGCCCCAGCCGGCGTAGGCGCCGAATTCAAGGCGGTCGTTGCTGGTGCGAAAGCTGCCTCTGATGCCATCGAGTCCGCTCGAGCCGCTCGCCGCGAGCCGACCGAGCTGCAGCAACCGACCCGCCCGGGCCGTCAATCCACCGCGCAGGTATTCGGCATAGCCCTCGACGAGGCGAAGGGCAGGCGTGGTGCCGGGCCAGAGTCGGTCGCCGCTGAGGTCGCCCATTGTGCGGCCATTCATTCGAATGCTCAGGCCGGTGATGCCAAGCCCCCACATCGACAGATCAAGACCGACACTCGCGGGGATGCCGCTGCGAATATCGCCCGGACGATAGAACCGACACCACGCATCGAAGCCGCAGGTCGCGGCGAAACCGTCGCGCGTCACCGGCCCGGCACTGTCGGAGCGGATCACATCACCGGTCAACACGCTGTCCGGTGTCACACCGCGGAACGAGACGCGCTGCGCATTGGCGTCGAAGCGAAGCCGCCAGCCCTGCGCGGCGACGGGCATTGTGCCGGCAACGACGAACAGCAGGCAGGTGAATGCGGCGCGCGACGCTTTCACCCGGACTTCGCCTGCATCAGGTGCTTGCGATAGTCCGCCGGCGACTCGAGGAAGTGGCAGCTCGAACACTCGGCCGTGGGCTGGTGGTTCCGCTGCGGCTGGTGGCAGGTCAGGCAGAAGGTGCGCGAGGGCGTCAGTATCGCGATGCGTGAGGGCGTGTGGCAGGCATCGCAACCGGCGTGCGTGGCACGGGTATGGGCCGTGCGATTCTCGGCGCGACTGTGGCACGAGCTGCAGTCGCGCTGTTCGGTGTGATGCTGGTCGTGGCAGGCAACACAGGTGCGCACGCTGTCCGGCGGCGCGATGTTCGGCGCCTGATGGCACACTGCGCAGCTGAGTTGCTGATGGATCTCGTGACGGAACAATACGGTGCGAGTCACCGGCGCGCGGTTGCCAACCTTGACGGCGACGACCGTCGGCTTCGCCGTCGCGAGGCGACTTGTGGCGTGACAACGGACACAATCGCTCGCCACCACCTTCCCCGCGATGACCGACTGATGATGACAGAGATCGCAGCCGCGGGGCGCCTCGAAGACGAGACCGTTCTTGGCGCGATTGACGGTGTGGCAGGTGAGGCAGGGAAGCGAAGTGTGGCGGGCGTGCGGAAAGGTGTCCGGAGAGCTGCGGGCGGGGGCTTCTGCCCGAGGACCCCCTCCGGGCGGGGGATCCTCCGGCAACGCGTCACCCTTCCCCCGGTGCTCTGGCGCGTCGACCTCGCTCTGGCTGCTCGCGGCCTCCGAAGTGGAGTGCAGCGGCACGGACACTGGGGTCATCGCAACGCGCCGCTTGAGCACCGCGTTGGTATCGAACGGAAGTGGCGGACGGAACTTCCCGCGGGCCCTCACGGACGCATGGCAGCCGACACAGTCGGACGCATCGACCGAGGCTGCGTGCGGGTTGTGACAGGTCAGGCACTCGGTCTTGACCCGCTGGTGATTCTTGCCGTTGTGGAAGGCGCTACTGGCAAGGTCGGTATGACACTTGGTGCAGCTCGCCTTGGCATCAATCGGCAGTGCGTGGGCATGGACATCGTGGCACGAGCCGCAGCTCCCCTTGTGGGGATCCTTGGCGAGCAGATAGCCGGCCGGCTTGCCGTCCATCTGATGGCAGCTGCGGCACTGGGCCTGCGAAGGGATGAGAGCCTTGCGGGCAGAGTCGCGATCGGCCAGCGCCGGCAGGTCGGCGGTGAAGGCGTGGCAGGTCACGCAATTGATCTCGGGAAGCAGCTTCATTCCCGCGAGCTTGATCGACTGATTGACGTGGCAACCGCTCTGCTGACAGGTCCGCGCTGATGGCAGGAAGCGATGCACTTCCGCACCGTGACAGGTCACACAGGTGAGCCCCTTCAGCGCACTGGAGTCCGACTCGAAATGCGCCTTGTGCCCTGCCAGGTTCCTGATGTGCTCCCAGGCCTTCTTGCCCCCCAGCAGCTGATGGCATCCTTCGCAGCGTGAGTTCGGTACCGGCGCGTGCTTGCCGATGTCGGTCGGGCGGTTGCTCACCCAGAGCACCAGCTGCCGGCTGCTCGCAAAGATGGACTGCTGGTGGCAATCGTGGCATTTCAAGTCACGGTGTTTGCCCGCCGTCTGCTGGAACTTGCCGAACGGCTTCTCCATCACGTGACAACCGGTACAGAAGCCGTTGTCGTGCTGCATGTAGTCCCAGCTGGTCTTGCCGGCAAACGCCGCGACCAGCAGGACGACTGCTGCCCCGCCGACGAAGGTGACTTGCAGCGGTCGGCTCCTGGTACGGACCCACATCGCGATGGCGGCACGATGACGCCATGCCAGCAGCACGACGACGAGTCCGACGATGGCGCCGAGCACGACGCCGCTGATCTGGATCCAGCGTGGGACCGCAAAGATCATTCGGACGAAACGGGCGACGCCCTCGGGAAGCGGCGGTGGCACCAGCGTATCACGGAGCGCGCCGGCCATCCCGCCGAGGGAGTCGTGGATCTGAAACGCCGAACCCCCCGGGACACCAGTCACGGTGTCCCGGGGGTGCTGTAGCGCGAGAATGACGGGAGTGATCGTCAAACCCGCCGCACTACTTCTGCATCGAGAGCGACTGCTGCATCGCGGCGGGGAAACGGACCTTGCCGTCGCCGATGGCCTTCTGGACTGCCGCATTCACGTTGGCCGGCGGAGCAGGGAGTGCGTACACAGCGCGGAGTTCGGTGATGTTCGCCGCGAGGAGGGCGCGCGCAAGCACTGGATTGTGCACCCCGAACGAGCCATCGCCGTGGCCGTTTCGGTTCTCGCCGAAGAGGCTGACGTTGAACAGTGCGCCCTTGGCCGGGGTGATCACCGTGACCGTGGAGAGCTCAGTCGGTCGATCCCGCTTGATGATGGCGAGGTACCCGCCATCCACCGGCGCTGCATCGAGCACCTTGTTGCCATTGGTATCGAGCCAGATCTGGTCGGCCATGATCGCGAGGCTCGAGCGCAGGACCCCGAGAATCGACGCGGCGACGGCGGCCGAACCGTGACAGCCCGACGCGGTGCAGGATTTGAACGTGCGCGCCGTCGTGGTGTAGGCGCAGTCGGTCAGGCCAGTCGGCTTGCCGGTGCCGTCAACGCACGGGAGCGGCCGGAAGGAGTGGCCAGTCGAATGGAAGACCGTCGCACCACTTGCGGGATCGGTCACATCGAACGCGACCACGTGGCAACCAGCACACAGCTTCGGGTTCGCTTCGCTCGAGTGGGTCGACAACACCGCCTGCGTATCCACCGAGACGCCCGCCGGGCGATATCCGGCGACGCCGAGCAGGACATAGCCTGCAGCACCGTGCGGCGAACTCGACGAGACCGTTGGCGAGCCACGGTTGAGGTGGCACTTCATGCAGAGGTTCTGGTCAGGATCAGGCGTGTTGATCGGGAACCGAAGCTGGTGCTCATTGGCGGAGCCGTGCGGATTGTGGCAGACCGCGCAGGTGGTGGCGATGTTGACCGTCGCCGAGTCGCGCTCCGAATAGTTGGTCGAGACGCCCCATGCCTTGAGCGCCGTCCGCCCTTCGTGGCAGTTCTTGCAGTTCGACGTCGTGTTGGCGAGTGGCGGCGCCTCGAGCTTGGCGTGACCACTGCTGGCCCACTCTTCGGCGAACGGCGTGTGAATCCCGGTGTGACACGCCGCGCAGCTGGCACTGGCCTTGGTGAGCGAGAGACGCGCGAGTGGCCACGTCGCCTTGTTCTCGGGCAGCTTCACGTGCTCGGTCCCGGGGCCGTGGCAGCTTTCGCACTGGACGTCCTGATACCCGGGATCGGGAAGCATGTCCCAGCCGACTTTGCCCACCAGGCCGTTGCCGTTTCCAGTCAGCGTGTGACAGGTATAGCAGGTCGCGGTGGCCTTGCCGCTCGCGACGAGCGTCGAATAGGCCTTGGCGTGATGGGTGGTAGACCAGTCGGCCTGATGACCCGAGTGGCAATTGCCGCAGGTCGTCTGCTTGGTGCTGGTGGTGTAGTAGCCGAGGAGTCCGCTGGCGACGTCCGGGGCGGGATTGAACGGCGCTCGGTCGCGATAGACGATGTCGGAGGAACTGCATCCGGCCAGGAAGAGGATCAATCCGAGGACATGACCACGACGTGGTAGAACCGACATGCAACCTCCGGGAGACGCACAACCCTTGTCCATCGCAGCAGCCGGGAGAGTCCACTCGCGGCAATGACTCAATAGGACGTGGCTGATGATCGCCCCGGATCGATGAAGACTTGGTGAAGGTTACGTGAAACGTCAGTAGTCACACGGACTCAGTATGAAGGTGTCGGGAGAATGCTGATCTGTGGCGTGGAGACGACGGGTACGAACGCAACAATCGTGATCTCTCAAATCGGGCACTCGTTCACAAGTCTTTGCTATACAACGAGTTGGCACTTTGCTCCTGACCTCGATTGTTGCCCCGGTTCCGGGCACGGCAGTTGCCTCTTATCACCCTGAAGAGCAGCGGCCATGATGGATCGGCCGGACCCAGTGCAGCCAACCGACCCCCGGAGAAGTCCTGATGCGCGCGCACCCCAGTTCACTCATCACCTTTGCGGCGCTCGCCCTGCTTGCGGCTCCGTTGACCGCCCAGTCCTGGACCGCCATCGGATCGCCCAACAACGTGAGCGCCGGCCAGCAGTTCTGGGACAACACCTCGGCTGACGGGACCTACTGCAACTCCGGCTATGTGGTCACCGGTGTCGCTGGAACGGCCGGTAAGAGCTGCGCCAATCAGCGCCCTGGCAACTGGCTGCCATACAGCGGCCCGACCCCCACGACCTATCTGCAGGGCGCTGGTGGTGGCTTCCAGGCCTTCCTCTTCGCGGCCGGCAGCTACTCCTTCTCCCTGTTGAGCGGCAATGCCTCGAGCGGTGGTGACATCGCCGGCGCCAACACGGACTGGGGTTATTACGACGCGTCGACCAATCTGCGGACCTCGCTCAACGGCGGGTTGCCCGGATCGGCCATCACCTTCGGCGGGAACTGGGGATTGTACGTCCTCCTGACCAACGGCAACTACGCCTACTCCGGCCTCGACAATCAGTTCGCCCTCTTTGGCTTCGCCCCTCCGGGGAATGCCGGCACCAACTGGATTGCTGGTATCGAGGACATCTACACCGGCGCCAACGGCGGCTCGGACAAGGATTACCAGGACATGCTCTTCAACATCGCCTACGATCCGCCGGCGAATACCGAAGAAGTCGTCCCCGAGCCGGGCACGATGCTCCTCCTTGGCAGCGGCCTCGCAGGCGTGCTCGCAAAGGCTCGGCGGCGTCGCCAGCTCGCCTGATCACGACACGGAGTCAGAACGAGACCGGGGGGCCCTGACAGGGCCCCCCGGTCTCGCTTTGCACCTCGCAGTGACGACCCGCTCAGTCCTCGTTCACGATCTCCCGCAACGCCGGCTCAAGCAACGGAAAGCGCCACTGATAGCCGGTGCGCTCGAGTTCGGCCGGGACGACCCGCTGGCTCGCAAGCAACGTCGCTTCGGCCATCTCCCCAAAGGCAAGCTTGAGGACCGCTGCGGGGAGGGGCACCACCGCCGGCCGATGCAGCACACGACCAAGGGTCCGACCAAAATCGGCATTGGTCACCTGTTCGGGGGCGACGCCGTTCACCGGCCCGGTGAGGTCGGCCTGAGCCAGTAGATGCCGCATCACTCCGACCACGTCGGCTATGGCGATCCAGGCCAGCCATTGCTTGCCATCGCCGACCGGACCGCCAAGTCCGAGCTTGAACGGCGGCAACAGGCGGGCAAGTGCTCCCCCTTGTGCGGAGAGGACGACGCCGAACCGCGGATGCACCACCCGCACGCCGACGGCTTGTACCGGGTCGGCCGCAGCTTCCCACTCCGCCGCCAGATTGGCCAGAAAGTCGTTGCCGAGGGTGGCGTGCTCATCGAGGAGTTGATCCCCCCGGTTGCCATAGATTCCGACCGCCGAGACCGAAATGAGTACCCGAGGTGGTTGAGCGAGTCGGCCAATCGTCTCCGCGAGCAATCGAGTCGGTGTCAGCCGGGAGTCGCGCAACAGTTGCTTGCGGGCCGCTGTCCACCGCCCGCCGCCGATGTTCTCTCCCGCGAGATGAATCACGGCATCGATGCCCTCGAGGGCACGAGCGTCGAGCACGCCACGGCCTGGATCCCAGCGGGTCCCCCCCGGCACGGCGCGCCGCGAGATGGGGAGGATGGTCCGCCCCTCCGCCCGCAGGGTCGCGGTGAGGGCCTGACCGATCATTCCGGAGGCGCCAGTGATCGCAATCGTGTTCGAGGAGGACATAGCGGGTGCCATCTCCAGTGACTGGGCGCACAATTGTCGGGGCGGATCTGCTGTGGACGCAACCGGACCGCACGCCCGCACACGGCGGCTGCCGCCGACTGCCCCGAGGTTCCCGGTCCGGCGGGTCCGCTGTCCCCACCCCCCGGCGACCGTTAGACTTGTGCCCTCTACATTCCCGGATCCTGCAGGAGTCGCTTGATGGCCGCTTCCACCGGCACCCCGTTCGTCCTGTCGCCCTCGGCTGACCCGTCCCGCTGGACGGTTCGCGATGCCGAGAAGCTCTACAACATGCAGGGCTGGGGTCTGGGCTATTTCCGGATCAGTGAGGAAGGCCACGTGATGGTGCATCCGGATGGTGCAGCCACCGGCGGCATTGATCTCTATCACATCGCGATGGACCTCAGCGCCCAGGGCGTCGGTCTCCCGCTCCTGCTCCGCTTCTCCGACATCCTTCGCTCGCGCATCGCGGAACTCGCCGAGCGATTCCGCGTCGCGATCGACGACTTCGGGTACGAAGGGAAGTACACCACGGTCTATCCGGTAAAGGTCAATCAGCAGCGCCACGTCGTCCAGGAGATCGTCGAGTTCGGCACCCCGCACGGTGTCGGGCTCGAGTGCGGCTCGAAGCCCGAGTTGATGGCGGTCCTCGGCCTCAACGAGAGTGCACGCCACCTGATCATCTGCAATGGTTACAAGGATGAGGAGTTCATGCGCCTCGCCCTGATCGGGCAGCAGCTCGGTCACAAGGTGGTCATCGTACTGGAGCAGCTCAACGAACTCGAAGTCCTGCTCAAGGTCGCCGATGAGATGCAGATCGAGCCGACCGTGGGTGTCCGCATCAAGCTTGCGACCGAGGGTTCGGGGCGTTGGGCCAAGAGCGGCGGGGAGAAGTCGAAGTTCGGGCTCTCGGCCGTCGAACTGGTCCGCCTGCTTGACACCCTCGAGACGGTCGGCAAGAAGCACATCCTCAAGCTGGTCCACTTCCATCTCGGATCGCAGATCACCGACATCCGGTTCGTGAAGGCAGGGCTCGAGGAGGTTGGCCGGTACTACGTCGAACTCCGCAAGATGGGCTTCGAGATCGACTACGTCGATGTCGGCGGCGGACTCGGCGTCGACTACGACGGATCGCGCAGCACCCGGCCGGCGTCGATGAACTACACCATGCGCGAGTACGCGAATGACGTGGTGTACACCATTGGCGGCGTCTGTCGGAACGAAGAGCTGCCGATGCCGCACCTGATCTCGGAATCGGGGCGGGCGATCACTGCCCACCACTCGCTGCTGCTCATCAACGTGATCGATTGCGAGTCGCAGAACCAGTCAGCGCCCGTCGTGCTTACCGATGACGCCCAGCCGCTGCTGATCGAGATGCAGGAGAACCTCGACACCCTCAGCCCGGACCGGATCGAGGAAGCATTTCACGATGCGGTCTTCGCCAAGGAACGCTCGCAGGAGCTCTTCGCGAGCGGCGTCTATTCCCTTCGCGACCGCGCGAATGCCGAGCAGCTCTACATCACGACGCTGAACGCGCTGGCTGCTTCGATGGGTGATGACCGGGCGTCCTATCCCGAGTTGGCGGCCCATCTCGAAATCGCGCTCGTCGACCGCTACTTCTGCAATTTCTCGCTCTTCCAGTCGCTGCCCGACAACTGGGCCATCGATCAGCTCTTCCCGATCATGCCGATCCATCGTCTCGGCGAGATGCCGGCACGCCGCGGCACCATCCAGGATGTGACCTGCGATTCCGACGGCGTCATCGATCGATTCACTGGCGGACGGAAGGGGAAACCCTCGCTGGAGCTGCATCCGTGGCGGGAAGGGGAGCCCTACATCCTCGGCATCTTCCTCACCGGCGCCTATCAGGAGATTCTCGGCGATCTGCACAACCTTTTCGGTGACACCAACGCCGTGCACGTCCGCCAGAAGGACGATGGCTACGAGATCACCGACCTGGTCCACGGCGACACCGTGACGGAAGTGCTCACCTACGTGCAGTTTCACGCCTCCGACCTGCTGGCGACCTTCCGCCGCAAGGTGAATCGCGCGAGCGAATTGTCGCGGCAGCAAGCGAACGCGTACATCGCCGATTATGTCGCAGGGCTTGAGGGGTATACCTATCTCGAGGAGTAACACGAGAAGCGAGAAGCGAGAAGCGAGAAGCGAGAAGCGAGGAAGTATGCGGATAGCGAAGTGGGCAGCTCCAGGGATCGTCGTCATTTCCCTTGCGACACCGCTCGCGGCCCAGCGGTCGGCGGGGATCGTGCCGCTGGTGGTGAAGACGTCGCTCGGCGATATCGGCGTCGACATCGATAGCGCGCACGCGCCGCGCACGGCCACTAACTTCCTGCGATACGTCGACGCGGGGCGCTTCCGCGGCGGGCAGTTCCACCGCACCGTTACGCTGCAGAACCAACCCGACTCACCCGTCAAGATCGAAGTGATCCAGGGCTCCGTCGCGCCAGAGCGGGTGCGAGATGATTTCCCGCCGATCGCCATGGAAGGGACCCGGACCACCGGCCTACGCCACGTCGACGGCACCCTCTCGATGGCCCGGGCCGGCGCCAACAGTGCGACGTCGAGTTTCTTCATCACCATCGGCCCCCAGCCCGAACTGGACGCAGGCGGCAAGCGCAATCCCGATGGCGAGGGGTTCGCCGCCTTCGGCCGGGTCACCAGCGGAATGGAGATTGTCCGGGCTATTCAGCGCGCTCCTGCGAACGGGCAGGCGCTGACGCCGGCGATCCGCATCACTGATGTCGTGAGGAGGTAGGACGAGAAGGGAGAAGCCCTTCTCCCTTCTCGTCCTTCGCCTACCGCCCCTTCATCTCGACAAAGTTCCGCTCCGCCGGCCCGGTGTAGATCTGCCGCGGGCGGGCAATCTTCTGTTCCTTGTCGGTGATCATCTCTTCCCACTGGGCCAGCCAGCCAGGCAGGCGACCGAGCGAAAAGAGGACGGTGAAGTAGTCGGTGGGATATCCCATCGCCTGGTAGATCAAGCCGGAATAGAAATCGACGTTCGGGTAGAGCTTCCGCTTGATGAAGTATTCGTCCTCGAGGGCAATTCGTTCGAGTTCAAGAGCGATTTCGAGCTTCGGGTTGAGTCCCGTCTGCGCGAAGACATCGTTGGCAACGCCCTTGATCAGCTTGGCGCGCGGGTCGTACGACTTGTAGACCCGATGGCCGAAGCCCATCAGCCGATCGCCGCCGTTCTTCACCTCTTCGATGAACTTCGGGATCCGGTCCTTGGTGCCGATCTCGTCGAGCATCCGGAGCACGGCTTCGTTGGCGCCGCCATGCAGCGGGCCGTAGAGGGCCGCAATGCCGGCCGAGACGGCAGAGAACGGATCGACGCCGGAGGAGCCCACGGCGCGGACGGCGCTGGTGGAACAGTTCTGCTCGTGGTCGGCGTGCAGGATCAGCAGAATTTCAAGCGCACGCTGCAGCACGGGATTGGGCTGATGCTTGCCCCCGATGCTGAAGGTCATGTTGACGAAGTTGCCGATGTAGTCGACATCGTTCCGCGGGAACTCGTATGGCAGGCCGCGCGAGTGGCGGAAGCAGAACGCGGCGATGGTCGGGAGTTTGGCCATCAGGCGAACGCGCTGGATGTAGCGGTTCTCCGGATCTTCGATGTTCTTCGCGTCAGGATAGAACGTCGAGAGCGCGCCGACGATGCCGAGCAGCATCCCCATCGGATGGGCGTCGTAGCGGAATCCCTCGAGCAGCTTGATGATGTTCGTGTGAACGTAGGTGTGATAGCGGATGTCGTTGGTCCACTTGTCGAGCTGGGGCTGCGTGGGCAGCTCGCCGGCGTTGAGCAAGTAGGCCACTTCGAGGAAGGTGGCCTTCTCGGCGACCTGCTCGATCGGGAACCCGCGGTAACGGAGAATTCCCTTGTCGCCATCGATGTAGGTGATGGCACTGCGACAGGAGGCGGTGTTCATGAACGCCGGGTCGTAGGTCATCATCCCGAAGTCGTCGGCGTTCACCTTGATCTGGCGCAGGTCGATCGCCTTGATGGTGTCGTCAACGATGGGAAGCTCGTAGGCTTTCCCAGTGCGGTTGTCGGTAATGGACAGGCTGTCGCTCGCCACGGACGGGCCCCTGTAAAGGAGGGTGGAGCGTGATGCCGAAAGAGCTGGCACCGGAAATCTACACGGGGCTGGAACCGGCGCTGACCTCCCGTATCTTGTCGGGATGACTGGCCACCGGCTTCCCACTGATCCGACGCGTGCCGAGCGGTGCGAAGGCTTCCTCGTGGGTGCCGTCCTGGGCTCGGCGCTGGCGGCCAGGACCGCAGACCTGACCGATCCGCAGGCGATCCGCGAGCGGCTGGGAGCGGCGCTTCCACCCGCCCCGACGCCCCTGCCGGACGGCACCCGTCGGGCCGCAACCGCGCTTGCGGACGCGCTGCTGGAACAACTCGTCGCTGGAGGGGTCGATTTGCGGCAGCTGACGAGGCGATGGGTCGATTGGCGGGCCGCGGAAGGCACCGACGTCGACCCCCTCCTGGCGCGCGCGTTCGACCATCTCCGGGATTTCGATGCTCCGATCGAGTCGCTGCCGCGCCCAGGGATCGCGCCACTCGCCGCAGCCCTCCCGGCCGCGCTCGCCAGTTCGTCACCCCAGGCCATGATCGCGGGTGCCTTTCATGTGGCGCGACTACTCGATCCGAGCGAAGAGTCCGCCCTCGCAACGGTCGCGGTGGTGGTCGCCGCATCGCGGTTCCTCGAAGGCAGCCGCGATTTTCTTCCTGACGTCATTGCCGTGTTACGGGCCAACGATGCTCCGACTGCGCTCCTCGACGCCGTGCGCCTGATCCCTCGCGATCCCGGAACGCCGCCTCCTACTCCGTTGGGCGAGACTCCATCCCCCACAGTAGCGCTCACCTGGCTGCTCTGGACGGCGCACCATCGTCCACGGGCGCTCGATGTCCTCACCACAATGACATTGCACGGTGGCATTTCGTCGACCATCGGTGCCGTGCTCGGCGCGCTACTCGGCGCGCGGGACGGCCTCACCATCTGGCCCGCCACCTGGCTCGAGGCTGGCGCGGAGGAGATCACCCTCAGGGCAGCGCTGGCGCGTCGGATCTCTGCGAGCTAGCCCGGCGCTCTATTTCTGACACCCCGCTGACAGCAGCACTCCCGTGGCGTCGGTATCGTTGGCTTCACCACGCCTGACGACCCGAAGCCCGGAACTTCAGCATGCCGGAAGCCGACCTCGCTCCCGTACCTCTCGATCGCGTCGTGCGCGCCGGCCTCGCGGCTGGAGCACTCGATCTGGTGTTGGCGCTGGGGATTACCTTCGCCGTTCGAGGCACTATCGTGCCCGGCAAGGTGCTGCAGTCAATCGCGGCTGGTGCGGTGGGCGATGCCGCCAAGGAAGGGGGCGTGCGAATCTGGGCCGCAGGCGCCGTGCTGCATTTTACCATCGCGCTCATCTGGGCCGCGATCTACGCCTTCTCGACCCGGCGACTTCCCCCGGTTCGCTCACTTCGGATGGCGTTGGGCCCAGCACGAACCGGACTCCTCTTCGGCCTGGTGGTCTGGGCGTCGATGCGCTTCATCGTGGTGCCGCTCTCGCACGCACCGAGCAACGCGTTCAAGTTCTCCGCCGTGATGGTGGCGATGGTCGTCGGTCACATGGTGATGATCGGACTCCCCATCGCCCTGATCAGCGAGCGCGACTAGCGCGCGTCGGGTTCGCGGACCATCCCCTCCTCAAGCCAGGCGAACTCGCCCGCCATCACCGCCTGCGCCGTGCGATAGGTTGCAACATCATCCGGGCCGAACGTCTCACCAAACAGGATGTCGACCCGATTCGCCGCGTGCCGGCAGAAGATGTCGGCAAGCTCCGTCGCGTTGCGATTGCCCGACGTCGTCAGCGCGTCGGCACGCGAGACTGCCGCGCTCATAGCGAGCAACTCGGCGCCGATGTCAACCAGCCGGAAGAGGACCGACTGCCGCTGCTCCAGCTTGGGTCCGAACCGGACCATCGCGTGGAAAAGGGTCCGCGCCAGCTTGGCGGAACGCCGCTCTACAAAGCGCATATGTCTGGCGAGTGGCCCGAATTCGCCGTGCTTGAGAAAGGCCACACCGAACCAGAGCCGTGGGTACCATCCAGCATAGAAGATCCCGGCGCGAAGCAGACTCTTCAACTTTGTCGAAGTGGTGGCCTTGGGGTCGATGAGATCGCCCGCAACTTTCAGGTGGGTATCCACCGCCTCGCGGGCGATGAAGAGTCGCATGATTTCGCTCGACCCCTCGAAGATCCGGTTGATACGGAAGTCCCGATACATCCGCTCCACCGGATCGGGCCGCTCGCCACGCAGGCGCAGCGAATCCGCCGTCTCGTAGCCACGACCGCCCTTGATCTGCAGGCAGTCGTCGATGATCCGGTCGCCCATCTCCGAATTCCAGAGCTTCGCGAGTGCGGCCTCGAGCCGGATGTCGGCGTCACCGCGGTCGGCGAGCAGCGATGCGAGGTCGCTGACCGCCTGCATCGCGAAGGTGTCCGCGGCCATGGTGCCCAGCATCTGCGCAACAGCATCGTGCTTCCCGATCGGCTTCCCCCACTGAACCCGTTCGGCGGCCCAGCGTCGGGTGATCTCGAGTGCGCGCTTGGCGCCGGCCGCGCACGACGCCGGTAGCGTGAGCCGCCCGGTGTTGAGCGTCGTGAGGGCGAGCTTCAATCCTTTCCCCTCACCCCAGATCACATTGTTCGCCGGTACCCGCACGTTGGTGAAGCGAAGCACGCCGTTCTCGATTGCCTTGAGCCCCATGAAGTGCAGCCGATGGACGAGTTCCACGCCCGGCCAGTCAGACTCGACCACGAACGCCGTGATCCGCTTCCCGGTGCGTGCCATCACCACCATCACTTCGGCGATCGGGCCGTTGGTGCACCAGAGCTTCTCGCCGTTGAGGATCCAGTGCGTCCCGTCTTCGCTCTTCTCGGCATGCGTGGCAACGCCTGCGGGATCGGAGCCGACCTGCCGCTCGGTCAGCGCAAAGGCCGAGATGGCGCCGAGCGCGAGCCGGGGCAGATAGCGCTGCTTCTGCTCCTCGGTGCCGAAGAGCTGGAGCGGAACCGCGACACCGATCGACTGCGAGGCCGAGAGGAGTGCCGTGAGCGAGCCATCGTGCGAGGTCACCATCGCGATCGCGTGGGTGTAGGAAAGCTGCGAGAGGCCAAGCCCGCCGTACGACTCCGGAATCTTGATACCGAAGGCGCCCAGCGCGCGCAGTCCCTCGATGACCTCGTCGGGGATCTTTCCCTCACGGTCGATCCGGTCGCTGTCGACGTTGGCGTGCAGGAATGCCTCGAGTGCCGAGAGAAAGGGCGTCGCCTTCTCGACCTCACTGGCTTGCGGCGCGGGAAAGGGATGGATCAGGTCGAGGCGCAGTCGCCCTTCGAAGAGCTCGCGCACGAAGCTCGGCGCGCTCCACTCGGTCTCGCGCGCCGCCTCGGCGACTGCGCGAGCCTCGTCGACACTCGGCGCCACGTGCGGCGCAGGCGAAGTGACGGGAGGCGTGGGCTGGAGCACATCGGTCATCGTGGACTCCGTCGAGCGGAAGGGGTGCGCCGGGGCGGCAAGGCGCCGAGGAGCAGGGCGGTGATGTGCTTCTTGCGCGCCGCGCTGAATCGCGGATCCTCGGCATCGAATCCGATCGCCGGGATCAGCGTGGTGGCGTGGATCAGCGGAAACCATGTGAGGGCGATCAACGACAGGAAGACGTGCATGGCAGCGGTTCGGGCACGGGGCGGAAAGCCCAGCTCCTGCGCCAGCGCGGCAACCGCTTCGGCCCCGACGGCCTGGCCCAGCGGAAGCGTGCCCAGGTCGGCGGCCTCGCCGAGCGCCTGTCGCTGAATCAGGCGCACGAACTTGGGATGAGCGGCAACGAAATCGACATAGTCACTGACTGCCCCTTCAAGGACGTCGGCGGCAGGTCGCGCGCTGCGCATCGCCCGGGCCCGCCCCACGCGGACGGCATCGAGGGCGTCCGCAAAAGCCCGGTCGATCACGGCACGATAGAGCTCGGCCTTCGAACGGAAGAAGTACCCCGGGGTGCCGCGCGAGACTCCCGCCTGCGCGCCGACGTCGGCCATCGAGGTGGCGGCGAAACCGCGTTCCGAGAAGAGCGTCTCGGCGGCGTCGAGCACGGCGCTGCGAGTGCGTTCGGCGTCACGCGATCTGGGCGGAGCGGCGGCACGAGGCATCATCAACTCCGGTAACTTGCTTGTTGATTAGCAAGTTATCCCTGCTGGCCTCACCCTCGCAACGCAGCCTCAGCCTGGGGTCGTCGCAGGAGTCGCCTCCCGTGGCCGCCCCGGGCGGAGGACCCGACGGAGTGCACCATGGCCACCCAGTTCCTCCAGCAGCTCCATTTCGAGTGACCGGGCATCGGCGAGCTGGCCGGTGAACTCGCCCGCCGAGGCGACGTCGAGGGTGAGTCGCGCGAGCTGAAGACGCAGTCCTTCGAGCGCCGTGATAGCCGCCGTTTCCCGCTCGCTCAGCTGACGCTCCAGCAAGAGGTGGCCCGGCGACTGCGGCAGGCCGGGATCCGTCAGGTGGCGGCGCAGTGCCTTCATTTCGGCGATCCGGTGCCGCAGGCCGCTCGCGAGGGCAGGGAGATCGTCCAGCAGGAGTCGGCTCGACTCGGGGAGCTCGGCCCAGAGTTCCTCAATCGCGAGATCAAGGACGAGTTCGGTCGGTCGGTGCAGCGTCGTCTCCGGTGGGATCGCTCCGCGGAGGCCGACCGCCGCGAGTCGCGCGGCGAGTCCACCGAGGCGGGAGCCCCAGAATCGCTCGGTCAAGGTCGTGCTGCGGCGGGGAGTCGTTCGGCGCATCCGGATCACGAAGGCGGCCCCGATCCCGGTCCAGAGCAGCATCCAGCACCACCGCGCCAAATCCACCACGACTTTCACGAACGGGACGAAGGTCTCCCAGTTGTGGACCAGCAAGGGGGCGTAGCGGATCGCCTGCGTCATCAGGAGAATGCCGCCGATCGAGAGCCAGGCGATGTCATGCATCACGCGGCCGAGCAGCGGCGGGGCTTCGACCTCCCGTTCGGCGAGATGCCGCTGGAGTGCGAGTCGCAGGTCCTCGAGACCGTAGCCTGCCCGCAGGGCGAGCCGGAGTTCTCGCCACTCGAAGATCGCTTGCAGCAGCAACGTCGGGATCAGGACGAGCAACGTGCTCCGGAGAATGGTGCCGATCAGGTCGAGCCCTTCCAGCGTCATCATCGCGGAAGTGAATGCCGATATCGAGAGCATTCCCACCAGCGGGGCCGCGAACGCCCATGCCGGACGGATCCGGGCGCCGCGCGAGACCCAGCGTTGCATCGGCGCCGCAAGCGTAGTGCCGCTGCCTGGTCGTTGCAGCAGCGCGAGCAGTGCTTCCACACTCTCTGGTCGCGCAGCGGGATCACGTTCGAGGCACCGTTCGATCGCGCGAACGACGCGCGGCGACGTCGCCGGTGCCGCGCTCGCCAGCGAGGGCAGCGGTGCGGTCACGTGTTGCAGCAGCACGGCGGCCGTGTCCTCACCATCGAAAGGGAACCTGCCGGCCAGCATGGTCCACGCGGTGATACCCAGCGCATAGATGTCGCTCACCGGTCCGGCGCTTTCGCCACGGATCAGTTCGGGGGCGAGGTACGCCGGCGTCCCGAGGAGCGGGCCTGCCTCGGCACGATCCACCTCGGCGGCGATGCCGAAATCCGCGAGCAGTGCCCGGCCGGTGTTTCGCTCGAGCAGGATGTTGTCGAGGGTGACATCGCGGTGGACGATCCCCATTGCATGGGCATACGCGAGACCCCAACCCACCTCGTGCAGGATCCGCTCGGCATCCGCCCCGGAGACCGGGCCCTCGCGCCGCAGTCGACTGCCCAACGATTCCCCGTCGACGAGACCCATCACGAAGAAGACCACCCCGCCGAGTTCGTCGACGGCATAGATCGGGACGATATGCGGATGCGAGAGTCGCGCACCAGTTCGCGCCTCGCGCAGGAATCGCTCGCGCTGGTCGACGCGCGCGGCGAGGTCGGGATGGAGCACCTTGATCGCGACCGGACGGTCGAGCGAAACATCGCGCGCAAGAAAGACAGTGCCCATGCCGCCGATGCCGAGCACCCGCTCGAGCGACCATGCGCCGGCCAGCGCGTCCTGCACCGCCTCGAGTGTCGCGCCCACCGATGCGCTGCTCATGCCGGCGTGCCCGCCCCGGAGCGGCGCGCGCGCCCGAGCAGCTTCCGCAGTTCGCTGTGGCCACCGACTTCTCGAAGCAGGGCAGCCTCGAGCAGACGGGCCGCTTCGAGTTGCTGGGTCAGCTCGGCGGTGTGTTCCCTCGTCGCGAGCAATCGCAGGAGTTGCAGCCGGATCCGCTCAAGGGAGGCCACGGTCTCGCGGTGTCGTGCCTCGAGCGGAACCAGTGCCTCGCTGACCTCGGTGTGCTCGAAGGAATCGGCCGGCAGTTCGCGTTCACTCTCGCGCAGCCGGTCGATGAGGTCGCGCAATTCGGTGGCGCTCCCTTGCAATGCGTGCGCGAGGGTCGGCACGTCTCCCAGTTCGGCTCGTGTGGCCGGCGGGATGACCTTCCAGAGATCATCGACCGCGAGGCCGAGCACCAGTTCGGTGTTGCGGTGCAGGGTGGACGATGCGGCGATGACTGCCCGTTGTCCCGCGGCCGACATGCGCGCCAGCATCCCGGCGATTCGCGAGTTCCAGAAGGCTTCCTTGATCGCATTGACCCAGCCGTCCGGCTTCGGCCGGTGCCCCGGCAGCAGGAAGCCGATGCCGACGCCGGTCAAGGTGCCGAAATAGACGCCGGAGAGCATCCACACCATCGCATCGCGAACAATCGAAACGTCGGCGACCTGCCAATTTTCGAGATTGGGCCAAATGACCCCGAGTGAGACAACCAGGGTCAGGGCGCCAATCACGGTCAGGTCCCAGATGACCCGTCCGCCGAGTGGCGCGAGCCCTTCACGACGGCGCTCGCGCACCATCTCTGCCCGCCAATGCGACAACGCCGAGCGAATGTCGTCAATGCCGAACCCGACCCGACGCAGCCGTCGAAGCTCCGCGGCTTCGAAGAGCAAGTGGGTGATGATCGGGATTGCCGTGAGCGAGAGGAGTGTCGTGATGAGTGCCACGGTGAGCAGTTCGCGCTTCCCTTCTTCGAAGGCGCTCTGGATCAGCAGCCAGGTCTGCATCGCGAGCAGTGGCGTCGCGAGCGCATAGATCGACCTGATGCGATCCCAGCGCGTGAACCAGCTGCGGAGCGCCGGCGCGATCGCCACCGGTTCCGGCGGGCGCTCCAGCAGTGTCAGCAGCGCCGCAGTGTCGGCTGGCCGGGCATCGGGGTCCTTCGCGAGGCACCGCTCCACCGCATCGATCATTCGTCGCGACGCGCCACGAGCTTTGGGAGCGAGCGGACGATGCGGTTGCACCAGGTGTCGAGCCAGAAGCTGAGCCGGAGATTCGGCCTCGAGCGGCGGCGTCCCCGCGAGTGCGAGGTAGCCCACAGCCCCGAGCGCGTACAGGTCAGAGGCCACCGTGGCTGGATCGCCGCGAATGATTTCCGGGGCCAGATAGCCGGGGGTGCCGAAGACCGGCCCCTGCTCGAGATCATCGTGTCGCATGGCAATGCCGAAGTCCGCGAGCACGGCACGACCACTCCCCCGTTCGAGCAGGATGTTGGCCGGGGTGAGGTCGCGATGAATCACGCCATGCGCGTGGGCATAGCCGAGGGCCCAGGCCGTTTCGCGCAGCATGCGCTCGGCGTCGTCCGGAGGGAGCGCACCACGTCGGCGCAATCGTTCGCCCAGGGTTTCGCCGTCCACGTGTGCCATCACGATGATGACACAACCGGGGTGTTCCTCAACGGCGAAGATCGGAACGATGTGGGGGTGGGCGAGTCGTGCGGCGGTGCGGGCCTCGCGCAGGAAACGTTCACGCGAATCGGCGTCACCCGCGAGTCGGGGGTGCAGCACCTTCAATGCGACCGGCCGGTCGAGCCGCACGTCGCGCGCGAGGTAGACCGTGCCCATCCCGCCGTGCCCCAGCTCGCGTTCCAGCGAATAGCGACCGAGCAGGATTTCCTGGAGTGCGACTGACGCGGCGGAGAAAGCGATCGGGGGTGCCTCGCGCTGGTATTACAGTGGCTTGCTCGGCAGCGTCACACTGCAAGTGGTCTCGAAACCGCCACGCACATTGTAGAGCGTCGTGACCGTCAGGGTCTTGGCGCGAAGCACCTGCTGGAGGTCCTGCGCCAGTCGAGCCGTCGCATGCTCCTGGAAGATGCCGACGTTGCGGTAGCTCATGACGTAGTACTTGAGGCTCTTGAGCTCGATGCAGCAATCACCGGGCACATACCGCAGCGTCAGGACAGCAAGGTCCGGAAGTCCGCTGAACGGACAGACCGCGCTGAATTCTCCCGTGGTGGTCACGATCTCCTGATCGGGGCCCTCATAGGGAAAGGTCTCCAGCACGGCGGTGTCGATCGCCTCGGGCCCCACAAACGGAATCGTCCGTCCTTCTGCTGTTGCCATCGCCTGCTCCACGAAAAGTCTTACATCAAAGCTAATCCACCGACTTCGGGGGCCGGACCAGTCGGCCGCTCCGCAAGGCATCAAAGCCGAATTTCGCCCGGACGGTGTCGACGGCCCGGACCACCTCCCGTTGCCGTCCCCGGTCGGCCGATTCGAACAGATCAGGCGCCTCGGCCGGCTGCAGCGAGGTCGCTGCAACACCCAGCAGGCGCACGCCCTGGCGCCGACCCCGAGCTGCCGTGAACGCGGGCTCGAGCAGTTCACGCGCCACCCGCAACAGCTCCTGGTCGAACGCCGTCGGGGTCGCGAGAGTCTTGCGTCGGGTGACCGTCACGAAGTCGCCGTGGCGCAGCTTCAGCACGACCGCCCCGGCCACCAACTCCTCATCGCGGAGCTGCCCCGCCATGCGCGCCGTGAGGAGCAGCAGCACCCGGTCAAGTTCGGCGAGATCGGTGAGGTCGCGGCCGAACGTCGTCTCGCGGCTCACCGACTTGGCGCGCCCGTGTGCCCGCAGGATCGCACTCCCCTTGCCAGCGGAGCGCCGCGCCAGGGCGGCTGCTTCGTCGCGGCCGAGGATGCGCGCGAGTTCATCGAGCGACATTGCCTGCACCTCGGCCACGTTCTCGAGTCCCAGGTCGCGGAGTCGTTGTGCGGTCTTCGGGCCGATGCCTGGCAAGGCGGCGAGTGGCAATCCCGCCATGAAGTCGCGCTCCCAGCCTTCACGCACCTCGCATACTCCGCGCGGCTTGGCATAATCGCTTGCGATCTTCGCGATCATCCGGTTCGGGCCGATGCCGATCGAGCAATCCAGGCCGGTGCTCGCGTGGACGGCGTTCCGGATAGTGGTCGCGGTTGCCAGCAACGACACGGGGTGCAACAGGTCGGTACCGGTGAAATCGAGATACCCCTCATCCAGTCCGGTCATCACCACCAGCGGTGCCTGCTGCTCGAGCACATTCCTGACGCGTCGTGAGGCCTCGCGATAGTCGGCGAATTCTCCGCGCACGAAGGTGGCATCGGGACAGATTCGCACCGCCTGCCCGATCGGCATTCCGGAGCGGACTCCGAACTTTCGCGCACCATAGCTCGCGGATTGCACCACCCCGCGTGACTCGCGCTTCCCTCCCACCACGAGCAACTCGACATCGCGAAGCTCGGGTTGCTGCTGCCGACAGACTTCGACGAAGAAGGCGTCGAGATCGAGGTGGAGGATTCGGGTGGCCATGGCCGTACATTCTAGCGTCTCATACACCCGGAGCCCGGATGCGGATCGGCTTTGCCGGCCTCGGCGCCATCGGAGTCCCGATGGCCGCCCGACTGGCTGAGGTCTACGAAGTGAAGGTCTGGAACCGAACGGCGGCCCGTGCCGCCGAATTCGTTGCAGCTCACCCGCTCGCGAACCAGGCGCTCACCCTGCGCGATCTCGCCGAGGGGGTCGATGCCATCGTGACCTGCCTCCCCACCTCGGCCGACGTCGCGATGCTGCTTGATGGACCGGACGGGCTCCTCGCGGCCTTGCCTGCGGGCGCGCTGCTCGTGGATTGTACTTCCGGCGATCCCGCCACTTCGCGGCGTATCGCCGCGCGGCTCCTCGAGCGCGCCGTCGCCTTCGTCGATGCCCCGCTCAGCGGTGGCCCGCCGATGGCGATCAAGGGCACCCTCACCGTGATGTGCGGTGGGGCGCCCGCCGACGTCGCGCGTGCCGAGCGCGTCGTCGCCCCGTTCGCGGCCAAGGTGATCCATCTCGGTCCGGTCGGGGCAGGGCACGCGGCGAAAGCGGTCAACAACGCGCTGCTCGCGGTCAATATCCTCGCGCTCGCCGAAGGTCTGGTGACGCTTGCGAAGGCCGGGCTTTCGCCCCGCGCTGTGCTCGATGTGATCAATGCATCGAGCGGGCGCTCGTTCGTGAGCGAGGTCCTGGTGCCGGAGCGCGTGCTCACCGGGGCGTTCCCGAAGCTCTTCCGCCTGGCGTTGCTTGAGAAGGACATCGGAATCGCCCATGACCTGGCCCGCGAGTTGGGAATTCCCGACCCGGTCATCGCCTCGGCGCGTGAGCGCGCTCGGGATCTCCGCAGTGAGCTGGGGGAGCGCGCCGATTATCTCGACCCCTTCCGGGTCGCTGAGCAGCAGGCGGGTCTGGAGCTACGCGGATGAGCAGGGAACGGGTGATGCCACCGGCACCGGTCCTGGTGCTGGTCGCGGTCCAGGATCTGGTGAACCTGGCTTCCTGCGTCCGGATCGCCAAGAATTTCGGAATTAGCGAGATCCGGCTGGTGGCCCCGGAATGCCCGGTCGACCTCTACCGGATCGAGGGGGTCGCCCACAACACAGCCGACGTGCTCGAGCGGATGACGATCCACGCCACCATCGACGAGGCCTTCGCCGACCTCAGCTATGTCCTCGCCCTGACTGGCCGAGAGCGAACCGCCAAGCGAGCGGTTCTCCGTCCACGCGAGGCCGCTGTCGAGCTGGCGGAACGGAGCCTCGAGGGGCGGGTCGGAATTCTCGCGGGCCGTGAGGACCATGGCCTGAGCAACGAGGAGCTTGACCGTTGCGCCAAGCTGGTGACCATCAGCGCCAATCCTGAATACACCTCGCTGAATCTGGCCCAGGCCTGGGCGGTGATGGCCTACGAGACCTGGGTTGCCCGCGGCGGCGACCAGATTCCCCTGAAGAGGCCGCGTCACGCAGCCGGTCCCACCAATCACGCCGAGCTCGAGGCGCTCTTTGCCGACTGGGAAGCCTCGATGCATGCCATCGAGTTCTTCAAGAAGCGGCAATCGGATCTGGTCATGCGGGGGTTCCGGGAGGTCATCTTCCGCGCCGACCTCGATGTCCGCGAGGCGGGTCTCTTCCGGGCGATCGGGCTGGAAATCGGCCACTTCCTCCGGCGAAAGGGGCTGCTGCCCCAATTGCCGCGCAAGGTCGGCGGCCAGCTGGTCCCCCCCGAGGTCGCTCCGGAAGCCGGACCGGAAGTCCCGTAGTTGAACGGACCTTTGAATTCGGCTAGCTTTGCGCCCGGCAAGGAGTTGCAACCCTGTCTCGGATCCTCTTCGGCGGTCAGCAGATATGAGTAAGCGGTTCGTCCTCGGACTCGGCGTCGTGACGATGGCAATGGCCTTGCTGGCCACTGCCGCCCTCCCCGGCGTCGCACAGAAACCCGCCACCGGCCCGGCACCGCTCAGTGCCGCCGATTCATCCTCCCTGAAGGGTCCGCGGCAACCGATCTTCTTCCGTCACGACATCCATACTGGCCAGCTCAAGATGCAGTGCCAGTACTGCCACTACTCGGTCGGGGTTTCGTCCGAGCCAGGCATTCCCAGCATGCAGACTTGCATGGGCTGCCACATCGCCGTGGCCGGGAAGACGGACGCCAACAAGGCCGAGATCAAGAAGCTCAAGGAAGCCTGGAGCGCCAAGAAGCCGGTGGAGTGGGTGCGCGTGCACAGCGTCGCCCGCCACGTCCGCTTCCCCCACGCACGTCACATCAAGGCACTCGGCCCCGCGGCCTGCGCCACCTGCCACGGCAACGTCTCGCGGATGCCGCAGGTCTACAAGGTCAACAACGTGAATAACATGGGCTTCTGCATCAGTTGTCACATCGAGCGGAAGGTTTCGCGCGATTGCACCGTCTGCCACTACTGATATGACGACCAGACATCCCGACCACGGAGTAGCGATGGCCGACGAGAGCGAAACGTCCGGCGTCGATCGACGGAAATTCCTGAAGGTGCTCGGCGTGACCGGTGCCGGAGCGGCGGCCCTGTCAGGCTGCTCGACCGACAAGGTGGCCAAGCTGGTGCCGTACCTGGTCCAGTCGGAGCAGCAGGTCCCCGGCGTGGCGACCTGGTATGCCAGCACCTGCACCGAGTGCAACACCGGCTGTGGCATCGCGGTCAAGACGCGCGAGGCTCGCCCGATCAAGCTCGAAGGACTCGCCGAACATCCGATCAACGCCGGGACGCTCTGCAGTCGCGGCCAGGCGGGTCTCCAGGGTCTCTACAATCCCGATCGCCTCGCGGATCCGCTCGCGCGCAACGCCGCGGGCGGCTTCGACAAGATCTCGTGGAACGATGCCGCGGCGCGAGTCGCCGCCAAGATCGGCGCGGCATCGGGCAAGGTCGCGGCAATCAACGGCTACGGGCCTTCGACCTTCTCGACCCTGCTGGCTGACTGGGTCGGCGCTGCCGGTGGCAAGGTGGTGCACTGGGAAGCCTTCGGTCGCGACGCCGAGCGCAAGGCGAATGAGAAGACCTGGGGTCGCGCCGACCTGCCGGTGTACGACTTCGCCAGCGCCAAGCACATCGTCTCTTTCGGTGCGGACTTCCTTGAGACGTGGGGAGCGGTCGTCGAGCAGCAGCGCGGCTTCGCCCAGTCCCACGGTTTCCACGATGGCACGATGGCGAAGCATGTGTTCGTCGGGCCGCGCATGTCCCTGACTGGCGCGAATGCCGACGAGTGGATGAATGTGCCCGCCGGCAGCGAAGCGATGGTCGCTCTTGCGATGGCGCAGGTGGTGGCCGCCAAGAAGGGTGGCGCTCTCGCCGGGTCGCTCGCCGCCTATGCCCCCGAGCAGGCCGCCAAGATGACCGGCCTCTCCGCCGCGCAGCTCACGGCGATGGGCGAGGCGTTCGCGTCGGCTACTCCGTCGCTCGCAGTCGCTGGCGGTGTCGCCGCACAGCATCGCGGCGCGATCGATCTCTGTCACGCCGTGAACCTGCTCAACGAAGCCGCGGGCAACGTTGGCAAGACGGTGCTCTTCGGGGCCCCGTCCACCGCGCCAGCGGTGGCGTCGGGATACGGCGACGTCGTCGCGATGTTCGAGTCGATGCGTGCGGGCCAGGTGCAGGTGTTGCTGGTGCACGAATCGAATCCCCTCTACGCGCTGCCGAAGAGCGGCAAGTTCGCCGAGGCGATGGCCAAGGTGCCGTTCAAGATTTCCACGGCGTCCGTCCTCGACGAGACCGCGGCGGCGTGTGACCTGATTCTCCCCAACCTGCATGCCCTCGAGCGCTGGGACGACCTTCGTCCTCGTCAGGGCGTGACCGGGCTGCTGCAGCCGACCGTCGAACCGGTCTTCGCGGCGATGCACACCGGCGATCTGTTGCTCAAGACCGCGCAACTCGCTGGCGGCGCCTTCGCGAGCTTCAATGCCCCGAGCTTCGAGGAGCACCTCAAGCGCGAGTGGCAGAAGCGCGCTCCGGCTGGTGACTTCGACACCTACTGGCGTGAATCGCTCGGTCGTGGCGGCCTCTTCGGCGCGTCGCCCAGTGTCACGGTCACGATGGCGTCGTCTGCGACCACGGTGAGCGTCACCGCACCGACCTTCGATGGCAACGGCGAGTTCGTCTTCCTGCCGTATCCCAGCTCGATGTATCACGACGGCCGCGGCACCAACAAGCCGTGGCTGCTCGAGAATCCGGATCCGGTCACCAAGATCACCTGGCAGTCGTGGGTCGAGGTGAATCCGGAAACCGCGAAGAAGATCGATGTCCGTGAGGGCGAGATTCTCGAGTTGACCTCGCCGCACGGTACCATCCGCGCACAGGTCCTCGTCTATCCCGGCATTCGTGAAGGGGTTCTCGCGATGCCGCTCGGACTCGGCCACACCGAGTACGGTCGCTATGCCAAGGGGCGCGGCGTCAACGCGGTCGACCTCCTCGGCGCCGCAGACGGGCAGGGCTTCCTGCCGTACGTCAGCACCAGGATCTCGGTCAAGACCACCGGCGACTATCGCAAGGTGTCCAAGACCGAAGGCACGCCGCGCCAGCTCGGGCGTGGCATCATCGAAGCGATGCCGCTCGCCTACGCCGCCAAGGGGATGACGCCGGAAGAGGCGATCAAGGCGGAAGGCAACCCGGCACACGAAGTGAACACCGAGAAGGAAGCGCAGGCGATCGCTGGCTGGTACGAGAGCCAGACCGAGCGGACCAAGCTCGGCAACTACGCCGATCCGCATCCAAAGTGGGGGATGGCGGTCGATCTCTCCCGCTGCACCGGTTGCTCCGCCTGCGTGACGGCGTGCTATGCCGAGAACAACATCGCGACCGTTGGCGAGGAAGCCGTGTTGAAGGGTCGCGAGCTCAGCTGGATGCGAATCGAGCGCTACTGGGAGGGCGGCGAGAACGGCGAGCCGCTCGAGGCCCGCTTCGCCCCGGTGATGTGCCAGCACTGCGACAACGCGCCGTGTGAGCCGGTGTGCCCGGTCTACGCCTCGTATCACACACCCGACGGCCTCAACGGTCAGGTCTACAACCGTTGCGTCGGCACGCGCTATTGCAGCAACAACTGCCCGTTCAAGGTCCGCTACTTCAACTGGTCGAAGTACAGCGAATTCGCGTGGCCGGAACCGCTCAATCTCCAGCTCAACCCGGAAGTCACCGTGCGGGCGCGAGGGGTGATGGAGAAGTGCACCTTCTGCGTCCAGCGCATTCGCGGGGCCCAGAACACGGCAAAGCTCGAGGATCGCGATCCGACCGAGAAGGAAGTCCAGCCCGCCTGCGCCCAGGCCTGCCCATCTGGCGCCCTGGCGTTCGGCAATGTGAAGGACCCCGAGTCCACGGTCGTGAAGTGGAAGCGCGACCCGCGAGGATACGTGATGCTCGAAGAGACCAACGTGCGGCCGGCGGTCACCTACCTGGCCAAGGTCCTCCACCGGGAGCCGGCGGCAGCCCACGCGCCGGCGGGGGAGCACTAGGATGGCCGTCATCGCGCACGATCCGAGCATTCCGACCCAGACGCACGGCGAGGTTACCCGCGACGTCCTGAAGTCGATCACCGACAAGCCGACCCGGGGCTATTACATCCTCGTTTCGGTGATGGCGTTCCTCACGCTGGTGCTCTTCGGCACCGTTGCCGCTGAACTCAAGTACGGCCTCGGCATCGCCGGCTACGCGCCACCGATCATGTGGTCGGTCTACATCACGACCTTCGTCTTCTGGGTCGGTATCGGCCACGCCGGTACCCTGATCTCGGCGATTCTCTTCCTGTTCCGTTCACCGTGGCGTACTGCCGTGTACCGCGCCACCGAGGCGATGACCGTCTTCGCCGTCATGACCGCCGCGCTCTTCCCGATCATCCACATCGGTCGCGAGTGGGTCTTCTACTGGCTCATCCCGTATCCCAACCAGCGCTACCTCTGGCCGAACTTCAAGTCGCCGCTGATGTGGGACGTCTTCGCCATCTCGACCTACCTGACCGTGTCGAGCACCTTCCTGATGGTCGGACTGGTTCCCGACATCGCGGCCATCCGCGACAACGTCAGCGGCTGGAAGAAGAAGGTCTACGGCGCGCTCTCGCTGGGCTGGACCGGCGCCGATTCGCAGTGGCGCCACTACACCCGCGCCTATCTCTACCTCGCCGCGCTCGCGACGCCGCTGGTGCTCTCGGTGCACTCCGTGGTTTCGTGGGACTTCGCCTCGTCGATCGTCCCGGGCTGGCACGGCACCATCTTCGCCCCGTACTTCGTGGCCGGCGCCATCTATTCTGGCATCGGGATGGTGTTCACACTGGTGGTTCCACTGCGCAAGGTGCTCAAGTTCGAGCACATGATCACCGACTACCACTTCGACAATCTCGGCAAGCTGACCCTGTTCACCGGGTCGATCCTCTTCTACGCCTACGCCATGGAATACTTCGTGGCGTGGTACTCGGGATCGACCTTCGAACAGGTCACCTTCTTCCGTCGCGCGCTGGGTCCCAACTGGTGGGCCGGCTGGACCATGATCATCTGCAACGCCTTCGTGTCGCAGCTGCTCTGGTTCCGGAAGATCCGGACCAACATGACGTCGCTCTTCGTGATCTCGATCTTCATCAACATCGGGATGTGGTTCGAGCGCTACGTCATCGTCGTATCGTCGCTGTCGAATGACTACCTCCCCTTCGCCTGGGGGCAGATCAATCCGACCTGGGCGGACTGGTGCATGCTCGCCGGTTCGTTCGGCTGGTTCGGACTCTGGTTCTCGCTCTTCTACAAGAATTTCCCGATCGTGGCGATTCAGGAGCTCAAGGAGCTGATCCCGATGCCGCGCCGTAACTCCCACGGGGGGGCACACTGATGGCGGCGAAGACCGTACCCGGAGTGCTCGGGTCGTTCCAGCACATCGACGCGGCCTGTGATGCGATCCGCGGCCTCAAGGCCGAAGGGCACACCGACCTGACCGTCTATTCGGCGGCACCGAACCACGAGCTCGAGGCCGCCATTGGCGACAAGATCTCGCCGGTCCGGATGTGGACCCTCATCGGTGGCCTCACCGGCTGCACGGCCGGCTTCTCGATGACGATCTGGATGGCCCGCGAGTGGCCGCTGCTCGTCGGCGGCAAGCCGATCGCGGCCATTCCGGCGTTCGTCGTGCTCGGCTTCGAGCTCACGATTCTCGTCGGCGCCCTCTCGACCATCGCCGGCATCATCATTCTCTCGATGCGCCGCTCGCTCAAGGGCCGTCCCTACCATCCCAAGTACAGCGACGACCTGATCGGGGTCTTCGTTCCCTGCGGTGCCGACCAGGCCGCTGCCGTCGCTGGAATGCTGACGGCGGCCGGTTCGGTGGAGGTGCTCCGTGATGCGTAAGGCGATGTCCGCGCTCGTGCTGCTTGCGCTCGGTGGCTGCAACTTCTGGTACAACGAAGTGCCGTCGCCCGATGACCTGATGCACCGGGTGCCCTGGTTCGACCACATGATTCTCTCCAAGGGCGTCCATCCGTATCAGCGGTTCGACATCCCGCGCAATACTCCTGCCGGCGTCGTGCCGCTGGGTGGTGGAGAACGCGAGTGGCGCGTCGGCGATCCGACGGCGGCCTTCCCGGTCTACGGCTTCGATACCCTCGTGGCCAACGCGCTGCAGCACCCCACCACGCCGGCCAAGGTTGGCGCGCGGAGCGGGGAAGAGCTCTTCGATACCTATTGCTCGATGTGCCATGGCTATCAAGGCGCCGGCGACGGCACGGTGACGCCGTACAACGGTGCGCCATCCCTGATGACCCCCAGCGCACGTCACTGGGGCGATGGCTACATCTACAGCATCATCCGTTATGGCCGCGCCGGCATGCCGCAGTATGGCGACAAGATTGTCCGCCAGGACGAGCGTTGGGCCGTCGTTGACTATCTGCGCTCGCTCCAGGCGAAGTCGCCCTTGCCACCCGCCGCCGGAGGAGCCCACTGATGGCGACCGATTTTTCCGTGGTGCAGGACCAGCTCGCCGAGAAGAGCGTCAACAGTGATTACCGCTCCTTCCTGACGATCGGCGGCGGAATGGCAATCGTGGGGATTGTCCTCTTCGTGATGGCCCTGATGGGCGAGGGAAGTCATCGCGCCTGGCAGACCTTCCACGTCAATTGGCTCTTCTTCACGTCGCTGACGGGCGGATCGATCGCCATCACCGCTGTTTACAAGATTGCCAACGCCAAGTGGTCTGGTGTGATCCTTCGGCTGTCGCAGGCGGTGTCGGGCTTCATTCCCGTCTCGCTCATCGGACTCGCGCTGATCTTCACCTTCGGTTACCAGGACATCTACGGCAACATGCAGGCGGCGCTGCACGGCGTTTCGCCCGGCAAGGCGCTCTGGCTCTCCAAGAGCTGGATGGCGGCACGCCTCTTCATCGGCCTCGGCGTGCTCTACTACCTCGGCATGCGCCTGATCCGGAGCGACATGCTCCCCGATCTGGTGCTCGCCAAGGAGAAGGTCACCGACGGTCGCAAGGCCCGCTACGAGCGGATGCTCACCGGCTACAACGAGGCCGAGAACCACACGCGGATCTACCGCCTGGCGGCGATCTTTGCGGCGGTCTATGCGCTGGTCTTCACGATCGTGGCGTTTGATGGCATCATGGCGCTGCAGCCCCACTGGTTCTCGAACCTGCTCGGTGGCTGGTTCTTCATGGGGTCATTCCTCGGCGCGCACATGTTGCTGGGCCTGATGGTGATCTTCGCCCGGAACAACGGCGCCAAGCTGGGTGACTTCATCTCGCCCAAGCAGCGGCATGACCTCGGCAAGCTCTGCTTCGGTTTCACCGTGTTCTGGACCTACCTGATGTGGGCGCAGTTTCTGGTGATCTGGTACGGCAACCTTCCCGAAGAGACCGGCTTCGTCTTCGCCCGCCTCTGGGGTCCGTGGCGTGTGATTGGCAGCGCCGTCTTCCTCGGGATGTTCGTACTCCCGTTCACCGGCCTGCTCGGTGTCGGTCCCAAGAAGACGCCGGCAATCTTCGGCATCTTTGCCACCATCTCGCTCTGCGCCCTCTGGCTTGAGCGCTATCTCCTGGTGATGCCGTCGGTGACGGCCGAGGCCGGCCCGGTGTTCGGTCTTCCTGAAATCGGCCCGACGCTGACCTTCCTCGGGCTCTTCATCGCCTGCATCGGCTGGTTTGCCCGCACCTATCCGATGGTCTCGCCGCGACTGGCGCTGATCACGCTGCAGAAGGAAGCGGCGCACTAGGGAAGCAGGATGATGGATGATGGATGTGCGAAGGGCCGGCGTCTCGATGGAGATGCCGGCCCTTTCTGTTTGGTCCATCGATCATCCATCATCCATCATCGCTCTACTGCAAGGTCAACTTCCCCATCATCGCATCGAGTGAGTCACTCGGAAGGTATCCAGCGATGGTCACCATCCGGATCGTGCGCTTGGGGTCATCATCGGTGCCGATGTAGTCCGGCTTCGCCCGCACCGGGATGCTCATCGACAAGCCACTCGCCTCGAGCAGCTGATGGACCGGACCAACGTCTTCCACCTGGCCCTCGACCACCCAGAGGGAGCGGCCGTCGGGAAGCTGATGCCGGACCAGGAAGGTGGGCCGACCACCATTGGCCGAGCGCTGGATCCGCACTGCGGCCACCGCATAGCCCTCGAGTCGGGCGATCGAGCCGTGCGCCAGCGCCATTGCGGCTTCCCATGACAGCGACTCCCAGCCTGCCGACGGATCCAATTCGGCGAGGGGCTCCACCGGGCGGAAGCGACGGGTCACCTGCATCGTTGGAGCAGGACCGACGACTTGCGGACGAATTACCGCGCGCGAGGCAAGGGTCAGCGTCCGCTGTTCAGCGCTCAGCGGCGCCGGCTCATCGGGCGTGGTGGCCATCGGAGAACCGACCTTCGCGAAGATCGTCGGCGCTACGAACGCTGCGGCAAGCCGCGTCGACGACGTATTCGCCGGGACGGGCTGCAGGGCCAGGTAGCTGCTCAGGCCGACCACTGCGATGCTTGCCGCGGCGACGCCACCCATCCAGGTGCGAATGGACTTCGAGGTGCGAGAGGGAAGCGCCGACCGCCTGATCACCCGAGGTGCAGCAATGGCAAGCAGGCGCGATGCTCGCGCCCGCACTTCCTGCACCTCGCCATACATCGATCGACAGATCAGGCAGGCGAGCAGGTGCTCGGCAATCTCGGCACGCTGCGCCGTCGACAGCTCGCCGTCGGCGTAGGCGTGGAATTCCTCTTCAGGGACGTGCGGACGCACGGCGAGGCTCCTCTTCGGTCTCCGATCCGAGCTCATCGTGGGCGGCGATCAGGCGCTTGCGAGCCCGAGCCAGCGTGGTACCCACGGCGCCAAGCGCGAGACCGGTCTGCTCGGCGATTTCGGGGTACGCGAGTCCAGCATCCCACAACAACAGCACTTCGCGATCGCGCGGACTCAAGGTCGCGAGAGCGCGCTTGACTTCATTCTCCTGTTCTTCGTGCTCGAGATCGTCTTCGACGTTGTCGAGTGGGGCCGGCGATGCGATCGGCTCGTGGGTGAGGAGCACCAAGTGCTTGCGTCGGCGAATGGCCGAACGCGCCTCGTCACGGGCGATATTGGCGGCGACTGCGAAAACCCAGGAGCGTGGCTTTTCGGGCTGGTGGGCGAGGGCGCGCATGAAGACTTCCTGCGCGAGATCTTCGGCGCGGTCGGCATCCCATACCTTGCGGTACAGGAAGCGCACTACAGCGTCGTAAGTGGTCCGGTAGAGCCCTTCAAGATCGAAGGCCATCGGTGCCTCGTATGGTCTGGGATGCTTCCCTGTAGACGCACACCCAGGGCCAGCTTGCACACCCTAGTCCAAAATCTTGTGCCATAACAACTTACAGCGGTAGACGCCGATTCCGGAAGGCACAGCCCGGGTGCAGACCTGTCCTTGTTTCAGGCCAGTGTGTACACATATGCGGCTTGGCGGGCTCGCCATTGGCGCGAGTCCGGCCATGGAGATCGCAATGGAGGCCGTCCTCCTTGAGGAAATCGCAGGCCGAGATGATTTCGGCGCTCAGCAGCCCCTCCTCGGGATCCTCACGTTCCACCTTGCACAGGTAGGGTGACTTCCTGTTCCGGAGCAACGACTCGAGCAGCGTTTCCTCGGTGGTGCAGCGGATCTCGACATTGAGATCGCGGCAGCAGGCCGCGTGGCGGGTATGGTCCGCGGTCCGGCAGGGCGCCTTGGCACACGGATTCGTGTCGGGAGCCAGTGGCAGCGCCCGTTTGAGGGGCGTGGGCGGTGGGATGTGCCGGGTGACAAGCTTCCGGTTCTCCACGATGCGGAAGCGATCCTTGCCGAGTCGACGCGGGGCGGCGGTGCGCCGGGGGACCGGGACACGCCCGGTGAAGCCGTGGGCGCCGCATCGGACCGCACTGCCATCGCCCGACTCGAGATGCTTGCAGGGGACGAAGACCGTGGTCTCGCACCAGAGCTCGCCGTCATCAACGAAAGTCCGGCCGAACTCGAGCCGTTCGGTATGGCCGAAGAACCAGGTCGCGTCGTGGTCTTCCTGCCCCTCGAGCGTCGCCACCCGGACGGTGACTTCGAGGGAACGGCACTGGGAGCCAAGGCGTCGGCAGGGCGGTGGAGCCATCGGATTCCTGGAGCGGAGGTACGGTGGTCGGCGTGCGCGGGCGGAAACTAGTGCGCTCCGGGGGAATCGCCAGCAGACAGACTACCGCGAGGACCGGTCGGCACATTACTCTTGACGCTTCCCGAGATCCTGGTGGACGGGAGCCGGTGCTGCCGGGGGGCAGTTTCGACGACAAACATCACCAGGGATGAGGCAAGACAAGAATGCGCGTTTCTGTGATCGTGGCCGGTGCGGCGCTGGTGCTGGCGGCGTGCGGCGGTGAGAAGAAGGAAACGGCGTCGGATACCACTACGACGACCGCTCCTATGGCAGCTCCGGCGGCAGCGGCGACTGGCGCCCGCCATGAAGTTCAGATGATGCAGGAAGGCACCACCTACAAGTTCTCGCCGGCCGACCTGACCATCAAGGCGGGCGATGTGGTGGTCTTCAAGAACGTGTCGGGCGGCGCGCACAACGTGGCGTTCAAGTCCGACAGCATTCCGGCTGGCGCCGAAGCCATTCTTGATGCGGCGATCGCCGACAAGATGGGCCCGCTCTCGTCGGCTCTCATCGCGGCGCCGGGCGATTCGCTCGTCGTCTCGTTCGCTGGCGCGCCGGTGGGTGCATATCACTTCACCTGCACTCCGCACATGGCGATGGGAATGCACGGGATGATCACCGTTCAGTAAGCAACGGACAGCGACGCACGCGTCGCTGCACCAAGGTGAGGGAAATGGGTGACGCGATGCGTCACCCATTTTCGTTTCAGGCCGTCCGTCGAATCACCATCAGCGGCACCGTCACGCCGACCACAACGCCTGCCACGCTGTCGAGGACATAGTGCATCTGACAATACACCACGCCCACAGCCAGCAGTGCAGTCGGCACCGCGAGGATCATCGCGAGTCGCCGCGAGCCGAACCACGCGCCGACCGTGGCGGCGACCGTCGCCGCCACGTGAGAGGAGGGAAACGCCGCGCCGAATGCGCTGCCGCTCGACAGGGCGCGGTACACCAGGCGCGCCGGCCCGTTGTTGATGAACTGCCCGGCAGGTCTGGCGAACTCATAGTACGGGCCAGCCACCGGGAAGAGCATGTAGCAGATGTAGCACGCCAGAAAGGTGGCGATCACCGCATTGAGGTATTGCTCGAGGGCGGCCGCACGCCGGGTGGCCAGAAAATAGAGCGCGGGAATAGGCACAATGACGTAGTACGAGAAATACACCGCGTGCAGGAGGGTCGACCAGAAGTCGCTTGGGGAGGCCCGCCACCAGTCACGACTTGGCTGGCCACCGAAGAGTCCTGATTCGATTCGCTGCAGCAAGTCGTCGTGCGTGACCGCGGCACCGAAGCCATTGAGCGCGTCGATGGAGGAATAGAGTGCGGTGAGAATGAGGAGCGGGTAGGCGGTCCGCAGGAAGCGTCCCGTGGCGCTCTCCGGAGCGCGGACCGCGAGCCACGCCAGGCCCGCCAAGGCAACGTGTGCGGCGATCAACGGCAGCATGGCGCGCTGCGTCCATCGTGTCGCACCGATCAGCGCGACCACGATGCCATACCCGGCCAGCAGACGATCGACGAGTCGCCAGCGTGGGGTGGCAAGTATCAGAGCCATCCCGCCTCGCGGTACCACACCGCCGTGTCACGAATGCCGTTGCTGAGTTGCCACTGCGGTGTCCAACCTGTCGCGGCGCTGAAGGCTGCCGAGTTGCCGGTCCACGCCTCCTGATAGAACTCGTTGGCCTTGTCGGCCCGGAGAATGGTCTTTCGCCGCAACGCTCGCGCCCAGAGTCCGGTCGCGTTGAGCGCCGTTCGCGCGATCCATTCTGGAATCGGCAGCAGGGTGACGTCCTTCCCCATCTCCTGCCCGATGGTCCGGACCAGGGAGGCACTGGTAATCACCTCCGGATGGTTCACATAGAAGATCCGGTGGTCGAGTCCCTCCGCGTTCCCGGCCCGGATGATGGCATCGGCAAGGTCGGCGACGTGAATGATCGAGAGTTCCATCGAGCCGTCGCCGAAGACCGGAGCAACGCCAAGTCGGGCGGCCTTGAAGACGGTGAGCAGGTTCTCGCGGTCGCGCGGACCGTACACGGTCGGCGGCCGAAGGATCGTCCACGACAGCGGTTCACCTCGAAGCACCAGCTCCGATGCAAGCTTGCTGCGGCCGTACATCGTCACCGGCTGGTCGTGGCCGTCGGCCTCCTTGAGCACGCCCCGGCGCGACGGTCCACCCGCGGCCATCGAGGACACCAGCACGAACCGCGCAGCTCCACCAGCGGCGACGGCGGCACGTGCGAGGTTCGCAGTGCCATCGCGGTTCGCCATCATGAACTCCGCCTCATCCACCGCGCCCGTCAGTGCGGCAACGTGATAGATGACGTCCTGACCCTCGGTGGCTGCGCGCAGCGCCTCGAGGTCGGCGAGGTCGCCTTGCACGAGCCGCACGCCACGAGCGGCCGCGCTTGCGGCGCGGGCCGGAGACCGAACGAGCGCGGTGACGGTGTCACCACGCTCGAGCAGTTGATCGATGAGGTGGCCGCCGACAAAGCCGGTCCCACCGGTGACCAGGGCCTTCACGTCGCGCGGTCGAGCACGCGGTAGGTCTTGTAGGCGGTGAAGCCTGCCTTCGAGAGCCCCTGGATGATCCCGGGGTTGTCCTCGAGCAACCACCCCGCCTCGCCCCAGCCGATCCCCACTTCTGCCGCCTTGCTCCAGATCCAGTGGTAGAGCGCCGAGTCGATCCCCTTGCCACGCCACTCGGGGAGAATGCCCAGCAGCGGAATCCGCGCTCGCGTGATCTTCTTCGTCTTGAGCTTCCACATCATCGTGAGTGCCGCAGGGAACATCCCGCCACCGCGATTCTCCCGCAGTACCTCGTTGAGGTCGGGAAGACCCAGGCCGAAAGCGATCGGGACGCCGTCCTTCTCGACGAACGGGATGATCGATGGAATCACGACCGGCTTGAACTGCGTCGCGAGGTTGTCGATTTCCGCATCGGTCATCGGGATGAAGCCCCAGTTCTGTTCCCACCCGGCGTTGTAGAGCTTCTTGATCAGCGCGACCTCGTCGGCGAAGCGCTTCATGTCGAGCGAGCGCATCGTGAGGCCGTATCGCTTCTTGAGCAATTCCACGGCACGCGCCGTGCGCTCGGGCGGCGTGACTGGCGCCTTGAGCGAGCCGCCCTCGAGGCAGACCATGTCCTTCGCCTTGGTGAACCCGGCCGTCTCGAGCAGCGTCAGGTAGTAGGGCGGATTGTGCGGCATCATCAAGGTGTTCGGCGTGTCGAAGCCATCGATCAGCAGGCCGCACTCGTCGTTGACCGAAAACGACATCGGCCCTCGCATCGTGTCGAAGCCGCGCGCCCGCACCCAGGCGGCCGCGGTATCGAGCAGTGCCGCTGCCACGCGGAAATCGTTGATGCACTCGAAGAACCCGAAGAATCCGACCTTGTCGTGGTGGATGTCGTTGTGGAGTCGATTCGAGATGGCCGCGATCCGGCCCACGACCTCGCCATCCTGCTCGGCGATGAAGTAGTCGGCCTCGGCATGCTGGAAGAACGGATTGCTGGCGCGATCGAGCAGCTTCTTGACCTCAGCGCGAAACGGCGGGACCCAGTTGAGGTCCCGCCGGTGCAGGCGATACGGCAAGTCGATGAAACGACTGAGATCCTTCGGCGACTCGACGCGCCGGATAGCCGGCGCGTTGTTCAGATGACCCCCAACTCCTTGCCAATGGTGCCGAACGCGTCGAGTGCCTGATCGATCTGCGCCGGGGTATGAGTCGCCATGACGCTGGTGCGCAGGCGACACTGGGAGGGCGGCACGGCCGGCGGAACGACCGGATTGGTGAAGACGCCCGCATCGTAGAGCTTCCGCCAGAAGACGAAGGTCGTCTCGAGCGGTCCGATGAGCACCGGGATGATCGGTGTCTCGGTGGGGCCGATTTCGAAGCCGAGGTGGCGGAAGCCGTCGCGCAGGCGCCTGGCGTTCGCCCAGAGCGCATCGCGGCGCCACGGTTCCTGTTGCATCACTTCGAGGGCCGCGAGTACCCCGGCCGTGTTGGCCGGCGGCAGCGAGGCCGTGAAGATGAACGGCCGCGAGTGGTGCTTGAGGTAGTGGATCACGGACTCATCGGCGGCGACGAAGCCACCGACCGATGCCAGCGACTTCGAGAACGTCCCGGCGACGATGTCGATCTCGTCCTGCAGGCCCCAATGTGACCCGGTGCCCTGTCCGTTGGGTCCCAGCACGCCGAGCGCGTGGGCGTCATCGACCGCGAGGGCCGCCCCGAAACGCTTGGCAATGCGTGACAGCTCCGGAATGTCGGCGATGTCCCCTTCCATCGAATACACGCCATCAACCATGATCATCGTGCCGTACCCGCTGGTATTTTGCTCCAGCAGGCGGCTGAGTTGCTCGAGGTCACCATGATCGAACCGCTGAGTCTCGCCGTAGGAAAGGCGGGCTCCATCAACGATGCAGGCGTGGTCGAGCTTGTCGAGGTAGACGGTTTCCTTGCGCTTGAGCAGGCCGGAGATCAGGCCGAGGTTGGCGCCGTAGCCGGTCGAGAAGACCAGGGCGGCCTCCTTCCCGAGAAAGCGGGCCAGCGACTCTTCGAGCTGCTCGTGGAGATCGAGGGAGCCGTTGAGGAAGCGCGAGCCGGTGCAACCCGCACCGTAGCGGTGCAGGGCCTTTTCGGCTGCTTCGAGCACCTGGGGATGATGGGTGAGCCCGAGATAGTTGTTCGAGCCCAGCATGATCCGCTTCTTCCCTTCGATGACGACGACGGTGTCTTCCGACTCCGAAATCGGCTTGAAGTACGGGTACATCCCGGCGGCCTGGATTTCGCGCGCCTGGGTGAAATTCCGGCACTTGTCGAAGAGTGCCACCTGGGTCTGGAGCGTTTCAGCCACGGGCCCTCACAGAGCACGGGTGGATCTTGGGCAGGGAAACGCCCAAGTTTGCAAATGGCCAAGTGATGAAACTATGACTCCCCCCCCACCGACACAAGGTAAAACCGCCCCGGGTAGCCCCGGGCGCGGCCTCCGGCATGGGCTGCTTCTGGTGCTGTTGGCGGCCGCCAGCTGGGCGGCTCCTGCCGGCGCCCAGTGGCCGCGCGCCAAGCTGGGTGAGTTCGAGGTTCGCGGCTTCGACATCCCCCGGGATGGCGCCTGGCGCCGCGAAGGCGCCCGGGTGCTTGAGGCCCGGCAGGCGCTCCTCCGGCAGGGCGCCTTCTCCCGCCTCAACGCCACGACCAGCTCCCGCCCCGCGGTGGCAGGCAATTACTTCATCGCGGTGGTCCCGATCGCGTTCCGCGATGTCGGGGCGCCATTTGGCGCACCCCTCTATCAGGACCTCCTCTTCTCCTCAAATCCGGCGAGTCGCCCCTGGAGCCTCCGCACCTTTTACCAAGCACAATCCCGAGGGTTGCTCTCGCTCGACGGCGTCGTCTTCGACTGGGTGCGGCTCGACAGCACGGCGGCCTGGTACGAGGACGGCTGCAACGGGATCGGAGTGCTGGCGCCGTGCCCGGCTCGGAGCCGTTCACGGATGGCTGATCTGTTGGTCACCGCGCTCGATTCGATTTCGCGGCCGAGCGGAGGTGACACGGTCTGGAATCGCTTCGACAATGACGGGCCGGACGGAGTGCCGAATTCCGGCGACGACGATGGCGTGGTAGATCTGGTGACCTTCCTGCAGCCGAAAGTGGATGGTGCCTGTGGTACCGACGCGATCTGGGCACATCGTTACCAGATCGCTGGCTGGAACGGCGGCCAGGCGTACGTCACACGCACCCCGCGCCGGGGGAGCAACGGGCAGCCGATCCCGGGACAATTCCTGCGAGTCAACTCCTACACCATCCAGTCGGGGCAGGGCGGCAACACGGCTTGCACCGCCGGGCAGATCATGCCGATCGGCACGGTTGCCCACGAGACGGGACACGCCTTCGGACTCCCCGACCTCTACGACACCGACGCCTCGTCCGGGACCGAGGGGATCGGCGAGTGGGGACTGATGGGCAGTGGCAACTATGCGCGGCCGTACTCGCCCGGGTCGTTCGATGGCTGGTCGCTCACGCAGCTCGGCTGGGTCGTCGTGGACTCCGTGCCGAACACCCGCACCACCACCACGGCATCGGTGCAATCGAGCGACACCGTCTTCTACGCCTCCACGGCATCTTCGGCGCGATACCTCCTGCTCGAGAATCGTCAGCGAGAGGGAACCGACACGGCGATGATGAATCCGGCCTTCGTCCGTCCCAAGGGACCCGGACTACTCATCTGGCTCGTCAATGACGGCCGGATCGACGCCGGCCGCGCTCCAAACACCGTGAACACCGGTGCCGAGCAGGGACTCTCTCTGATGCAGGCGGATGGCCGCAACCAGCTGCGCTCCAACATCAATGGGGTCAAGAACCGCGGCGATCCCGGGGATCCATTCCCCGGGACCACCTTGAATCACGACTTCGGCCTGATGGGAGTCGCGCCTGCTGTCGATTACAGCGGTGCCCCGCTCGGTGTCCGGATCGACGGCATCACCGCACTCGCCGACGGTCGCGTCCGCTTTCGGTATGTCCGTCGTGCCGCCTCGCTCATCGCCTCGCGAACTCCCCTGGCCAAGGTTCGTGTCAACGCATTCTTCGCGTCGAGCATCGTCGAGATCTTTGCGACCGGCGATACCCTCGCGCTCTCTGCCGATTCGGTGCAGACCACGAGTGATGGACGCAGTGGTGCCCGCTTCCGGAATTGGAGCGACGGTGGCGCGCGTGTCCATCAGGTCATCGCGCGGGCGGGTGCTCCCGACACCATCTTCGCCGACTTCGCGCTGGCGCATCGGGTGCGCCTCATCGCGGCTGGTCCGGGTACGGTGACTGCCTCACTGCAGGGTGACCCAGTCACCGGCATCTTCGCCGATGCGGGTACGGTCGTCCGGGTGACCGCCCTCGCGCCGGCCGGCGTCGAATTCCTCGGCTGGCGCGGTGATACGACGACGACGGCGACCGTGCTCGATCTGCCAATCAATCACCCGTTCGACCTGGTCGCCGATTTCGTGAGTATTGCCTCGGTCGATGCCGCGGCCGCCGCACGGGCACTCCTCGGTGGCGCTCCGCTCGATCAAGCGGCGCGACTCTATCTGGATGCGACCGGAAATCGCAACGGCAGCTTCGATGTCGGGGACTACCTCGCCTGGCTCCGTCGCACCGGTCAGCGGGTACCACCCGCCCTGTTGGGCATCGGCGCTCACACCGGGGTGACGCGATGACCTGGCGCCGCACGCTTCTGCTCCTTTCGCTCGTGCTGGCAGCCTGTGGCGGCGACTCCACCGCGCCGACGAAGCCCGGCACACTCACGCTGCGACTCGCCACGCCCAACAGCAACGACGGAGCCCTGGTCGTGGTCGTCAGTGGCGGCGTCGTGACGGCCGTCCACCCCGCGGGGAATCTCGAGGTGACTCGCCAGGTCGACGGTGCGGGAACTCACCTTCTGCTGGTGGGTGATCTGGCGGAGGGAATCATCGCGACCATCGACGTGCCCGACATCGCGCACGCGAGTGCCTATGTTGCCGTGGTGGAACAGGCGGCCGATCGCACCACCTTTGCGCTGCTCGATCCGGCGGCATATCGCATCACCATCGTTCCCGCTCCCTGAGGCGCGGCTGGCCCGCGAGGAACAATCCCCTACGTGAGTAATCCCAGGGTGGTGGTCGTTGGTGGCGGCGTCGCGGGCTTGCTCGCGGCACTCCAGCTTCGCGATCTCGGTATCGAGGTGGTTCTGCTCGAGGCATCGGCCAGTGTAGGCGGGGTGATCAGGACGGTGCACCGCGATGGCTGGATCGCCGAATCGGGACCCAACACCCTCGCGGAACCCGACCCGGCAGTGCGAACACTGCTCGACGCCACCGGGCTCGCCTCGCGAACACTTCGGGCGGATCCGCGCAACGCGCGCCGATTTCTCGTGCATCAGGGAAAGCTGGTCGCGGTGCCGAAATCGGTGGGTGAGCTGATCTCCTGGCCGGTGCTCTCGACTGCGGGTCGGATGCGACTCCTCAAGGAACCATTCATCAAGGCGGCGCCTTCCGGCATCGAGGAGAGCGTCGATGCTTTCGTGCGTCGTCGTCTCGGCGAAGAAATGGCCGAACGCGTTTTCGATCCGCTGATTGGCGGTGCCAGCGCAGGCGATCCCACTCAGGTCCTGATGCGCTACGCCTTCCCGCGACTCGTGGAATGGGAGCAGGCCGGCGGATCATTGTTGCGTGGTTCGATGAGAGTGGGGATGGAGGCGCGACGAAAGGCAGGGAAGGGGCGTTCGGCGCCGGGTGGTGTCTGGTCGTGCCCCGAGGGGCTGGCGGAAATTCCGTTCCACATCGCCGAGCGTCTCGGCGGAATTGTTCGCAGTGGGATCACGGTGTCGGCGATTGAACCGTGCGGGCGTGAGTACGACGTGGTGACCCTCGAGGGCCAGCGCGAACGAGTACAGGGTGTCGTGCTGGCGACGCCTGCTGCTGCATTCCGTACTCTGCGCGTCGGAGTTTCGGGGGCGGATGTCCTCTCGGAGATCGCAGCGGCACCCCATGCCTCGCTCGCCACGGTCTCGCTCGGATTCAGGCGCGCCGATGTTGCTCATGCGCTCGATGGCTATGGCCTGCTGGCCCCGTCGGCTGAACGCCGCAATCTCCTCGGCACCCTCTTCGTCTCCTCGCTCTTCGCCGGAAGGACACCAGACGATCATGTCCTCCTGACCAGCTTCATCGGCGGCGCGCGACGTGAGGATCTCGTCGGTCGGCCGGAGGGAGAACTGGTTGACCTCGTGAGTCGTGAACTCCGCGATCTGGTTGGCACCACCGCACCGTCGGTGTTCCAGTCGGTCGCCCGGTGGCCCTCGAGTCAGCCCCAAGCGGTCGCGGGCCACGGCGCACGGCTCGCGGGCGTTGCTGCACTCGAAGCGGAGTGTCGCGGGCTGGTCTTCGCTGGAGGGTGGCGCGATGGCCTCGCGCTTGGCGAGGCGATGCGCTGCGGGCGAACGGCCGCAGTGCGGCTCGCGGTGGGGATGGGGTGGGCGGGGGCCGAAGCGACCCCCGCTTGAAGCAAACGTCCAACACACTTCACTTGAAGGAGCTGGGTCGATGACGAAGCGAGACGTGCGTCACTGGTATCTGGGTGTCATGGCTGCAGCGGTCGCGGCGTGCGGCGGCAACAGTCGCCCCGCGACGACGGCTGCCACGGCATCGCCGGTTGCCGAGGAGGCGCTGGTCGCCAAGGCCCGCGGAATTCATCAGCGGGTGATGACCCTCGACACGCATGTGGATATCGCTCCGGGCAATTTCCGCAAGGACACACTCAATTACGCCCAGAAGCTGCCCCGCACTCAGGTCGACCTGGTGAAGATGGAGGAAGGCGGGCTCGACGCGGCGTTCCTCATCGTCTATGTCGGCCAGTCGCCGCAGCTCGACAGCGCCGGATTCGCGCGCGCCAACGCGCAAGCGATGGAGAAGTTCAAGGCGATTCATCGACTGACCGAGGAGATCGCCCCGGAGAAGGCCGGACTGGCGCTCACCGCCGATGATGCGCGCCGGATCTATGCCAGCGGCCGGAAGGTGATCTTCATCGGGATCGAGAACGGCTTCTCGATGGGGACCGACATCACCAACGTCCAGCGCTTCCATGATCTGGGCGGTCGCTACATGTCGCTGGCGCACAACGGACACAGCCAGCTGAGTGATTCCAATACTGGTGAGCGCGACAATGTCTGGATGTGGCATGGCCTGTCGCCACTGGGAAAGCAGGTCATCCCCGAGATGAATCGGGTCGGGATGATGATTGACATCTCCCATCCCTCGAAGGAATCGATGATGCAGACGCTGCAGATCACCAGGGCGCCGATCATCGCCTCGCATTCGGGGGTCCGCGCGATCTGCAATGTCTCGCGCAACCTTGACGACGAACAGCTCAGGGCGCTCGCGAAGAACGGTGGCGTCGCGCAGCTGGTCGCCTTCACCGGGTACGTGAAGTGCGATCCGGCGCGCGACGCCCTCCGGGCGGATGCCATCGCGGATCTGCGCAAGGAGTTCGGCATCAGCGCGACCGGCTTCCAGCAGATCAGCGCCGCGATCTCGGCCCTGCCGGAGGAGAAGCGGAATGCCTACCTCTCGCGCCAGGAAGACATCAACAACCGGCGCTATCCGCAGGAGACGCCCGCCAGCGTCAAGGAGTTCGTTGACCATATCGATTACGCCGTGAAGCTGATCGGCATCGACCACATCGGCATTGCGTCCGACTTCGATGGCGGCGGGGGAGTGACCGGCTGGCGCTCGGCGTCCGAGACGTTCAACGTCACCCTCGAGCTGGTGCGACGCGGGTACACCGAAGAGCAGATCGGCAAGATCTGGAGCGGCAACCTGCTCCGGGTGCTCGGCGAGGTGGAGCAGGTGGCGAAGCGGATGCAGCGGGAGAAGCGACCCGGCTGACCCCTGCGCCGTCAGCGAGGACGCCGTGGCATCTCGTGCGGGAGCTCGCCGAGCCCGAAATACTGGTGCGTGAGACCGGTATCGGTGATGGTGACGAGTCGGATGCCGCTCTGGATGCCGCCGAATGGCATTCCGACCGGACCCGTCGTCACCATTTCGATTTCCCCATCTCGCGCAACCGCATTCTGGTGGTAGTGCCCCGAGAAGAGCGCCTCGACGCCGAATTTATGAAAGAGGGCGAGGTAGCGGGCACGGTGGGCCAGCGGAATGTTGAAGTACTGGTCCGGCTCGCCTGGCGAAGTGAGGAACCACGGGTGATGCTGGAAGATCAGGACGTGGCGGACATTGGCCGCTCGCGCCTTGGCCAGCTCGCCATCGAGCCACCGCTCCTGAGCGGCAAATTCGGCGGGCGTGCTCACGGCGGAGTCGATCACCACCGAATTCAGCACGATGCCTGTCAGGTCACCGGAGCGGAAGGTGTAGTGATCCGGTCCGAAGCGATCCGTGTAGCGGCGGATTGTCGCCGGCGTCGGCGTATTCCCGACGTCGTGATTCCCGGCGACGTTGTAGAGCGGGATTCGTTTGTCGAGTTTCCGCGCGATGCGCCAGAACTCGGCCACCTGCGTCGGGTCGCCCGGCTTGTTGATCAGGTCGCCGGTGATCACCACGAATTCCGGCTTGAGGCGGTTCGCCGTGGCGATCACCATTTCGAAATTCGCCGTCTCCTGCACGAAGTTGGAATCCTTCGCGAACATGCCGAACTGCGGGTCGCTCGCCACCATAAAGAATCGCGGCGGGGTCGCAGGAGTGGCGAGGACCGGGCCGCCGAAGGCGAGCAGGCAGCTGAGCGCATACTGGAAGAGGTTCATTCGGTGAAAATGGCAGAAGTGCACGCGGGGGGCCAGAGGCGCATCGTGATCACGGCGCCCGCTACCGCTTTCCCTGGGCTGGAGGCACAATTCCTCGGGCTGCCGGTAAATCTCCGTCGGCAGCCTTTGCTGGAGGTCGATGTGCAACCGATCTCTCGAGACTCGATGCAGCCCTGGCGCAGCGGGAGTCGGTCCACGCGATCGTGTGCGTCTCACCGCGAGCCGCTTCCGTGCTGGCAACGCATTGGCCCCATCCGTCGGGAGTCGAAGCGCCATCGATCTGGACGCTGGGCGTCGTCGACAACTCGCCGCTCAAGAGGATCACCGACCACATCGTCTCGTTTCCTGGTGATCCGCTCGATCCATCGCTGGCAGCTGCGCTCATCGCGCAGATGCTCGGCGCCGGAGTGCGTGGGCGGGTGCTCTGCATCCTCGGAGACCCCGACCTGCCGGATGTCGCCTCGCGTCTCACCGACGCCGGCGTGCAGGTCGACACCGTGGCTGTCTATCGCGCCGAATTGGTGAGCGATGTGGAACTGCTGGCGACACTGGAACGCGCCGAGGTGCTGGTGGTCGCGAGTCCGGGCGTCGTGGATGCGCTGGTCTCGCAGGGGAGGACGCGCAACTACCCGCATGGGTCGCCGTGGGGAGACCGACGGCCGAGCGATGTCGTCAGGGCCAAGTGCCGCTGATTGCTGTCGCGGATGATGCCACGACCGCGCGAGTGGCATCCGCAGTGCTGGAGGCGCTTTCGATCCGGTTCGGACTGCAACCTCGGGGCCGGGTGTAAGCCGTTCTGCCTGAGTCGTCTCTGGAGCGAAGGCTTACTTCATCTGGAGACATGGATGCGAAATCTCTTTCGCGCACTATTGGTAATCGGCGCACTGGCACCGCTGCATGCGGCGTCGGCACAAACCACCTTCGGCATCAAGGGCGGCCTCTCGTTCGCCACCCTCTCGAACAAGCATCCTGATTGGGACAATCGCACCGGCTTCGCGGCCGGCGTCGCGCTTGACATGCGTGCCGGCCCGATCGGCATCCAGCCGGAAGTGCTTTACGTCCAGAAGGGCGTGAAGAGCGACGGCTCGCCTGACTCAGATGCGCCGAAGCTCGACTACATCGAGGTACCCATCCTGCTCAAGGTCACCATCCCGATTCCGGCGATTCAACCGTTCGTGTATGCCGGACCGTCGATCGGCTTTCGGCTCACCTGCAAAGTCGGCGAGATCGATTGCGATTCGGACGCCGTGAAGAGCACTGACTTCGGTGCGGCGCTGGGTGGTGGTATCCGGCTCGGTGGCAACAAGGGGATCACCCTCGAGGGCCGCTACATGTGGGGCCTGAAGGACCTCAACAAGCTCAATTCTGGGGTGGAGACCAAGACGCGGACCTTCCTCGTGATGGCCGGCGTTTCGTTGTGAATCTGCAGGGATAGGGGCGGGGGCCAACGCGGAACACGATTCGCGCGTACCATTCAGGTTGTCCCCCTCCCATATCTCCTGGAGTCGTTCCATGGCACTCCCGCTGGTTCGCCGCACTCTCGCGTTCGGTAGCCTCCTCGCGCTCGCCGCCGTCGTTTCCCCACTCGCCGCCCAGGAAAAGGTCGACGTCGCGACGATCGAGAAGATCAAGACTGAGGCGATGGAACACTCGCAGGTGATGGATATCATGAGCTGGCTCACCGATGTCTACGGGCCGCGGCTCACCTGGTCACCCAATCTCACCAAGGCCGGCAATTGGGCGGCGACGACGCTCAAGGGCTATGGCCTGTCGAACGTGCATCTGGAGCCGTGGACGACGCCGGCCGGCTTGGGCTGGGCCAGCGAGCGCTTCTCGTTCCAGGCGGTCGCACCGAACCCGTTCATCATCCAGGCCGTCCCGCGGGCGTGGTCGGCGAGCACCAAGGGGAAGGTGACCGGCGCCGCGATGATCGTTGAGGCCGGCTGCATCAGCGAGCTGCAACAGAAGTATGCCGGCAAGCTCAAGAACGCCTTCGTGATGGCGACGCGCGCCGATACCAATCCGGTGCGGGAGTTCACGGCGTGGGCGACGCGCCTGAGCGATTCGGCACTCGCGCTGATGGCGAATCCGCCGGCAGCTGCGGCGCCGGGTGGTGGCCGCGGCAACTTCCCGGCAGCAGGCACTCCGCCGGCACTTTCGGCGGCCTGTCAGGCAGAGGCCACGGTGCGCGCCGCGGCTGCTCCGCCCGCCAACGCGAACGCTGCCGGCGCCCGTCCGGGCGGGTTTGGTGGCGGGCGCTTCAATCTCAACAGTGACACGACGGCACTTCGCTGGCTCGAGAAGCAGGGCGTCGGCGCGATCATGATCGGCGGCGCGGGCCGTGGCTATGTCGGCGGCGATATCGCGACCGACAACGGAGCGTCCCGCGCGAAGGGTGCGCCGGCAGTGCCGTTCGTGCACGTGGCGACCGAGTCGTACGGCCGGATGTACCGCATGGTCCAGAAGGGTGTGCCGCTGACGCTTGAACTCGAAATGCAGAACCACTTCTATCCGGCCGACTCGACCTCATTCAATGTCATTGGCGAGATTCCCGGCACCGATCCGGCGCTCAAGGACGAAGTCGTCATGATCGGCGGCCACTTCGATTCGTGGCACTCGGGCACCGGCGCCACCGACAACGGCGCCGGCTCTGCGACGATGATGGAAGCGATGCGCATCCTCAAGAAGCTCAACCTCCAGCCGCGTCGCACCATCCGGATCGGGCTGTGGACCGGTGAAGAGCAGGGGCTGATGGGCTCGCGCGCCTACGTCCGCCAGCACTACGGGTACAGCGACAGCGTCGGCTTCCATCCCACGCCGGAGCAAGCGAAGTTCGCCGCCTACTTCAACGTCGATAACGGCAGCGGCAAGATTCGTGGTGTCTATCAGCAGGGGAACGCTGGTGTCGCCCCGGTCTTCACCGCCTGGATGACTCCGTTCAATCCGATCGGGATGAAGACCCTCAACATCGGCAACACCGGCGGCACCGACCACCTCTCGTTCGATGCCGTTGGCCTCCCGGGCTTCCAGTTCATCCAGGACGGCCTCGATTACGGCTCGCGGACGCACCATACCAACCAGGACGTCTACGAGCGCATCCAGCCGGATGACATGCGCTTCAATTCCGCCGTGCTTGCCGCGTTTGCCTGGCAGGCTGCGCAGCGTGACGAGCGGCTCCCCCGGAAGCCGGAACCGACCGCGACGCCGGCCCGCGGTGGACGTCCCGGCGGGCAGTAACCCCGGGTTGTTGCCCGTTCGGCGCGAAGGGGGTGGCCCAGGCCACCCCCTTCCTGCGTTCGGGAGGGGTCGCGTATTAGATTTGCCCCGACTGGGGCGGTAGCTCAGCTGGGAGAGCACCGCGTTTGCAACGCGGGGGTCAGGGGTTCGATCCCCCTCCGCTCCATTGGTCGCGGTCGCCGCGACGGCAGGACCCCACTCCTACCCCGACTTCCATGCCATCCACTCGACGCTTCCTTCGCGTACCTGCCGCCAGCTTCGCGGTGCTCCCCCTCGTCCTCGCCGCGTGCAGCGGCGGCAAGCTGTCGCCCGAAAAGGCCAAAGCAGCCGTGGTGGTCGAGGCGGGTGGGGCGAAGCTGACTGGGGCCACGCTCGCGTCGTGGCTGTCGCAGGCCCCGACGCCGCCAAACGAACTCGCGGCCGCGCTGCTCGTGAGCACCTGGCTCGATCAGACATTGCTCGATCAGTCCGTTCGGAAAGGGCTGGTGCTCGATGATTCGGCCACGATCGATGCAGCGATCACCCCGGATGCAGTCCGAGGGATGCTGCTCGACTTCTGGGAGAAGCGCGCCAAGGCGCGTCCGGGCATCACCGACGCGCAGGCCGATTCGCTTGCCGACGTCGATCGCGTCCGGGTGTTCCAGCAGCTCTTCATCTCGCTGCCCAAGGAACTGGATTCCGCCGCGGCTGCCCCGATCGTTGCCCGGATCAAGGCAGCCTCGGTACGTGCGCACGCCGACGGTGCCAACTTCACCACGTTGATCCACGAATTCACGACCGACTCCGCAGTGCTCGCCAACGACGGCTTCATGCCGGCATTGACTCGTGCCGACCTCCCCAAGCCGGTCGCCGATGCCATCTGGGCGCTTCGGCCAGGGGAGGTCTCGGGCATCCTTGGCAGCTCGGGCGGCGGTCATCTCTTCCGTCGCGCGTCACGCGCCGAATCACGCGCCGCACTGAAGCGCTGGCTCGCGCCGCAGGTGGCTCTCCGGGCCGAACAGCGATTCACGGATTCCATCAGCACCGCCCTCGGCTTGACCTATTCCCCGGATGCAGTAGTGCGGTTGCGGGCGATGGCACCGGAGCCGCTCGTGCTCGCTCCCGGTCCGGCCCTGGCGACCTGGAAGGGCGGCGAACTCTCGGCAGCCAAGGTGCGCAGCTGGATTGCCATGCTCGGCCCCAACGAGCGCGTTCTGCTCAGCTCCACGTCGGACTCGGCTGCGACCCGCTTCCTCCGCGAACTCGCTCAACGTGAGATCCTGCTCTCGTTCTCCTCGCCGGGACGTCCGGCACCCAATGCCGAAGCACGTGCCGCGCTGAGTCCGCAGTACAAGCTCGCGCTCGACAGCGCCAAGATCCGGCTGCGGGAAGTCGCCGGGGCCAGCCCCGAGGCGGAAGCTGGCAGTCTCTTCATCGCCGCGATTCTCTCGCAGCGGGTGTTCTATCGCCCGTTGCCGGGCAACCTCGCCGGCATTCTCCGGGCACGGTTGCCGGCGACGGTGAACAAGCCGGCGCTCGACGGCATCATCGCCGCAGCAAATGCTGCCTGGCGCGAGCAGCACGCCAACGACAGCACTGCCGGGAAAGCGCCAGTCCCGCGAGTCCCGACGCCCCTCGATGGAGCAGCGCCTCAGTCGGCTCCAGCCATTGTCCCGGGCGTGGTGCCACCCAAGCCGTGATGATTGCCGCGACCCCGGCTGGCGTGCGCCTCACCGTGCACGCACAGCCCGGGGCCTCGCGGAGTGAAATCGCCGGCGTGCATGGCAACGCGATCAAGGTGCGCCTCGCGGCCCCTCCCGTCGATGGGAAGGCGAACGAGGCGCTGCGACGTTTTTTCGCGGAGTTGTTCGGAATCCCGCTGCGCGATGTCACGCTGGTGCGCGGGGCGACTTCGCGCGCCAAGGTGATCGACCCTATTCGCTCGGTCGCCGTTCGGCGGTCCGCCGAGCCTCGACGGCGAGGAGTTGTCGCAGGCGCCTTCGCTCGGCCGCAGGGAAGAGATGCTTCGGTGAGAGCCGTGCCCAGCCATCGGGTCCGTGTCCGACCCACAGTACGTCGAGCACCAGTACCAGTTCGCGGGCCAGGACGGCGAGCGGGCAGGCGAGCGCGACCGAGCGCTCCTGCGACATCACCATGTCGGCGCTTCCCGAGCGACGGTCGGCCCAGCTGTGAATCCGCAACTGGACCAGGTCTCCCTGCCGCTCGAAAGTCCATTCGTGGACCCCTGGGGCATCCTCCAGCACCAGCGATGCGTGCGCCCCGCCTTCGAGCAGCGTCACGGCCGCCCGGGTGAGGTCACCCAGTGCGTCGGTCTCGTCGGTCGCCTGCATCGCCACCCGAAGATCATCTGCCTCCAGCGCCACAACGGCCCGGCCGGGAGATGTCAGGGCGTAACGGAGTGAGAGTGCCACGTCGTATCGTTCCTCAGGTGTATGCCTGGTTGAGTATCGGCGTCCCCCGCTGGGGTTCAAGGTCGGGACCTCGTTGCCCTGCCTCACGGGGCGAACCATCTTTCGAGCACAGTTTACCCCTGCCGGAGTCACTCGATGTCATTCTCGCTGCCACCACTTCCGTACGACTATACCGCGCTCGAGCCCCACGTGGACGAGCAGACGATGCGCATTCATCACGACAAGCATCACGCCGCGTATGTCACCAACCTCAATGCCGCGCTCGAAGGTCTGCCCGAGTTGCTGGCGATGCCGATCGATCAGCTGATCGCCAACCTCGACCGGGTGCCGGAAGCCAAGCGCGCCGCGGTGAGAAACAACGGCGGCGGGCACTTCAACCACACGATGTTCTGGGAGATCATGGCACCGGGTGGTGCGTCCGCGCCAGAGGGCGACCTCGCCGCCGCGATCACCACGGCCTTCGGCAGCTTCGATGCCTTCAAGGAGCAGTTCGCCAAGGCGTGCACCACCCGGTTCGGATCGGGCTGGGGTTGGCTGGTGAACACGGGAGGCAAACTCTCGATCGAGAGCTCGCCCAACCAGGACTCTCCCGTCATGGAAGGTCGGACGCCGATCCTCGGCTGCGATGTCTGGGAACACGCCTACTACCTCAAGTATCAGAACCGGCGACCGGATTATGTCGCGGCCTGGTGGAGCGTCGTGAACTGGCGCGAGATCGGGCGTCGCTTCGCAGGGAGTCGTTGAAATGCCCACCGACGCCTTGCCGAAGGTCGGCGCAGAGGCGCCAGCGTTCACACTTCCCTCGACGAGTGGAGATCAGGTCACCCTGGCCTCCTTCCGGGGGAAGCAGAATGTGCTGCTGGCGTTCTTTCCACTGGCATTCACCTCGACGTGCAGCACCGAGCTGCACGAGTTTTCCGAAGACCTCGAGCAGTTCGAGAACGCCGGTACTGTCGTCCTGCCGGTGTGCTGCGACTCGGTGCCCACGCTCAAGGCCTTCAAGCAGCAGGGCAAGATGCGCATCGACCTGCTGAGCGATTTCATGCGTGCCATGTCGCGCGACTACGGCACCCTGATCGAGGCGAAGAATCACTCGTCGAGGGCCTACATCCTCATCGATCGCAGCGGAGTCGTCCGCTGGACGTGGGAAGAGGCTGAGCTGGGTCATCGACGCGAGAACGGGGAGTTGCTGGCCCAGATCGCGGCGCTTGGCTGATTCCTGAATGGCGCGCGGCCCTTGGCACTGCCGGGGTCGCGCCGCCACTTTCCAGTCGATGTCCATCCCGAACCGCTCCGTCGCCATCCTGTTCTGCCTGCTCGCCCTCTCCGGGTGCCGGTTCGATTATCGCACCCCCACCGGGGCGCGAAATGAGGACCCCGTTCTGCAGGGGCTCCCCATCGCGTTCTACCGGGCGCTCGCGCGGCACGATTCTGCCGCCTTTGGCCGGGCAGTCTTTCCTGCCGCCACGGTACTGATCGACGGCGGCAACAACCCGGTTACGCTGGTCTCTGCACGCGCCCTGCTCGGGGTCCCGGAGTACCGGACCGAGCGGAATGGGGTGCGACTGATTCGCTCGGAGGTCCGCGCCGATGGCAATCTGGCCACGGTGCGGGTGGTGATCGCGGCCGATGGTGCCCGCGGCGCTGGAGATTTCGAAGCCAACGACTTTCTCACTCTGGCCCGGCGTGATGGCGCCTGGCGCATCGCCCACGCGGTATTCGGTCCGTGGCGTCCGCGATCGGCGCCGTGAGCGAGGACGGGCGGATGACGACCCCGCCTCTGGCGATCATTGCCGGGGCCGCTCGGGTCCTCGGCGCCGCCGTTCCGGCCGCCGATCGGCTGCGCGGGCTCTGCGAGCAGTTGCGAGCGGCACTCCCGGCCCACGAGGTCCGCTTGCGGGCCGGCGCACGACGCGCCGATGCGATCACGGTCACCGATGGGACCAGCGACGACTCGACACCCTTCTCGGTGACGGTGCCGTGGCGCGGTGATCGGCACGCCGTCCTCGAGGTGGTGGGGACGCCGCGTCCGCCAGCCGAGCTTCGGCCGATCCTCGAGACGATCGCCTCACTGCTTGTGGCCGTCCTTCCCGCGTTCGAGCTTGGTGCCGATGACGAGGTGATGCTGGAGCGACAGATCCACCGCTTGACCATCGATTCGTTGCCGGTCGGGTTGTACGTCGTGGATGAGCAGTTCAGGATCGTGCTCTGGAATCGCAAGCGCGAAACCGGAATGCAGGGGTTGCGGCGCGAGGATGTCCTGGGAAGGCCCGTCCACGAGGTGCTCTTCCGCCAGCCGCCGGCCACGCTCCGCTCCGAATTCGATGGTGTCTTCCAGACCGGCGAGACGCACGAGAGCGAGCAGGAGGTGCAGGCGGGCGATGGCGAGCCGCGCATCTATCGCACCTCGCGGATCCCGATGCGGCTGAGCGGGAGCCGGGTGACGCACGTCATTTCCATTGGTGAAGACGTCACCGAAACCCGGATCATCCAGCGCGCGATGCATCAGACCGAAAAGCTGGCCGCGGTGGGACAACTCGCCGCCGGCGTGATGCACGAGATCAACAATCCACTGGCCACGATCGGTGCCTGCGTGGCCGCGATTTCGTCACGCCTCGGGGGTCAGGCCGACTCCGTGGTGCGGGAATATCTCGACATCATCGAGAGTGAAGTCGGTCGCTGCACCAATATTGTCGACGGTCTGCTCGATTTCTCGCGCGCTGGCCGCAGCGGCGGAGCCCACGAGCCGACGGATCTCAACGCGCTGCTTGAGCGGACACTTTACCTGCTCAAGCACCACCAGCGCTTCCGACGCCTCAAGGTGGTGCGCGAGTTCGCCGAGGACCTGCCCTCGGTCACCGGCAACAGTGAGCGTCTGGTGCAGGCGGCGATGGCCATCCTCCTCAATGCGGCCGATGCCACGAACGGCTACGGCAACGTGGTGGTCCGGACCTGGCTCGAGAATGGCATGATCATCACCGAATTCCAGGATGACGGACCGGGAATCCCGCCCGACATCCTGCCCAAGATTTTCGAGCCCTTCTACACGACCAAGGGGCCATCGCGCGGGACCGGGTTGGGGCTCGCGATCTGTTACGGCATTGTCGCAGACCATCAGGGTCGACTGGACGTGCGCAGCGAGCAGGGTCGCGGCACCGTCTTCCGGATGGCGCTGCCCATCGTCAGGGAAGGGAGCACCGGATGAAGCTGCTGGTGGTCGAAGACGACAAGACCGTGGGACACTACGTCAAGCGCGGCCTCGAGGAGCAACAGTACATCGCCGACTGGGTGGGCGATGGCACCGAGGCCCTCAAGCTGGCATCGACCGTCCCCTATGACCTGGTGATCCTCGACTTGCGCCTCCCCGGAATGACGGGCCTGGAGGTGCTGCGGACACTGCGAGACCGCGGGCTCACCATGCCGATTCTTGTCCTCACGGCGCAGGATTCGGTGGAGTTCAAGGTCGACGCCCTGCGCGCAGGCGCCGATGACTACGTCACCAAGCCGTTTGCATTCGAGGAGTTGCTCGCACGAATCGAGGCCCTCTCGCGGCGGCCGCGCGTGCTCTCAGCGAGGATCCTCCAGATCGCCGACCTCGAGCTCGATCTCGAGACGCGTGCCGTGTCGCGAAACGGTGTCGCGATCGAGCTCACCCCCAAGGAATACGCAGTCCTCGAATACCTGATGCGGCACACCGCGCGGGTGATGTCACGCACGCTGATCACCGAGTATGCCTGGGACTACCACTTCGACCCGGGCACCAACGTCGTCGACGTGGTGATCAATCGCCTGCGCAAGAAAGTGGATGCAGGATTCACCCGGAAGCTGGTGCACACGGTGCGCGGCGTGGGATATGTGGTGAAGGGATAGATGCAGTCGATCCGCCGCCGACTCACGATTTCGTACACCATCGCCCTGACCGCGTCGATTGTCGTGTTCGGGGCGGCGTTGTATTGGGAACGGCGGCAGGCCTCGATTCGTGAAGCGGAGCAGCAACTCGAAGTTCGCCTGACCGAAGAATCCCGCTTCGCGATCCGCTGGCTGCGGGATCAGGCGCGTCAGGGCAAGGTGGTCGTGCCGCTGCCCAACCTGGGGCAGCGTGACAGCACCTTCGAACTGGTGAGCGACGCGCGAACGTTGTTCGAGGGGATGCGCGACTACCTCTTCGTCGCCGATGATGTCGGGCGCCTCGTGTATGTCTCGCCGCCCGCGCGTGACCTGACTCCGAGCGCGCTCGTCGAAGTGCGGCGGATCGTCCTGCGCCAGCCAGTGATCGAGCGCCGCGGTCAGCTCGAGCTCATTCCTGACCAGTCGATGTTCCGGTTCCTGCTGCAGCCAGCCGACTCCATCAGTGGTGAGCTGGGTTCGATCCTGATCGCGGCACAGCCGACGACGGAGCTCAATGGTCCCGCCCAGCTCCTGGTTTCAATGATCCTGGTGGCGCCGCTCATTCTCGTGGCTTCGACGATGCTCGGCTACTGGCTCGCGGGTCGCTCGCTGCGGCCGGTTGACACCATGGTCGAGGAGCTGGAGGCGGTGCAGGACGGTCGCTCGCTGCATCGGCGCCTGGCGGTGCCGACCGGTGAGGATGAACTCACCCGGCTCGCCCAGAAACTCAACGCCATGCTCTCTCGCGTGGAGCAGAGCTTCAATGCACTCCGCCGATTCACGGCCGATGCGTCACACGAGCTCAAGACTCCACTGATGGTGTTGCGGGCCGGAGTCGAGCGCTCGCTCACTGACCCCAGGACGCCCCAGGAGCTCGTCGGGTCGCTCGACGAGACGCTGCGTCAGATCAACCAGATGTCGGAGCTGGTGACCAACCTGCTCACCTTGGCCCGCGCCGATGAGGGCCGGTCGGGACTGGTGCTGGTCGAGGCGGATTTTGGCGCGCTGGTGCGCGACTCGCTGGAAACGGCCGACCTGCTAGGGGCGGACCAGGGGGTCGAGGTGGAGCACGAGTTGCCGGAGGAAGCGGTCCTGGTGCCCGTGGATCCTCCACGGATCCGGCAGCTGCTCATGAACCTGGTGACCAATGCGGTGAAATACACGCCCGCCAACGGAAAGGTGAGCATCCGGCTCACGAGTACGCCCGATGCTGCGGTCCTCACCGTGGCCGATACCGGCATCGGGATCGCGCCGGGTGACCTCGAGAATGTCTTCGAGCGCTTCTGGCGGGCTGATCCGGCGCGCTCACGCACCGGGGAGCGGCCGGGGACCGGGCTGGGGCTGGCCATTTCGAAGTGGATCGCCGAGGCGCATGGCGGCACCATCGAGGTGCAGAGTCGGCCCGGGCGTGGTAGTATTTTCACGGTGACTCTGCCCCGGGGTGCGCACCTCCCTGCGACCGACGTCTCCTCCCTGTAGCTACGCCGTCCGCTAATCCAGTTGTCATCGAATTGTCATCCAGCGGTGAGCCCACCGCGAACTGATCGGGTGACATTTCACCCCGACAGAGCAGTACCACGTCCCATCAGCGGAGGTCCGTCCGCGTGTTCGAGAACCTGATCGAATCCAAGCCGAAGAAGGAACAGTCGACCGGACAGCTCATCCTGTCCGTGATCTTCCATGTCCTGCTGATCTTCGGTGCCGTGAAGGCCACGCAAGGCGCGGCCGAAACGGTGAAGAAACTCCTCGCGGACAGTACCGCGGTGTTCATCAAGCCGCCTGATCCGCCACCGCCACCACCACCTGACCAGCCGCCGCCGGACGTGGTCGTCTCCCAGAATCCGCCGCCACAGGGATTCCAGACGATCGTGCCGCCCAAGGATATCCCGACCGAGATTCCACCGGTCGACCTCAACCAGAAGTTCAACGCCAAGGATTTCTCGGGTAAGGGCGTCGAGGGTGGTATCGCGAAGGGTGTGGTCGGTGGAACCGGTCCTGTCGACATCGTGAGCGGCGAGTCGTTCACCGTCGACCAGGTCGACGATCCCGTCCAGTATCTCGACGGACCGCAGCCGGCCTATCCGCCAGTGCTCAAGGGCGCCGGTGTCGAGGGCAAGGTCTCCCTCCGGTTCGTAGTCGGCACCGATGGTCGCCCCGAGGTGGGGACGATTCAGGTGCTCAGCAGCACCAACAAGGCCTTCGAGGCTCCGGCCATCGAGGCGATCAAGAAGTCGCGGTTCAAGCCGGCCAAGATCCGTGGGGCGCCGGTCCGCCAGCTGGTCGATCAGGCAGTCTCGTTCAAGTTGACAGGTTGACGGCGCCTACGCCGTAAAAGCGGGCCGCGCCGTCGCGGCCGGAACTCTTTACCCAGGAAAGGTCATCCAATGAACACCAGTATGCTTCAGCTGTGGAACGACGCCGGTCTGTTCGCCCGGGGCATCGTTGTCGTCCTCGCGATCATGTCGATCTACTCCCTGACCATCTGCATCCAGAAGCTGATCAAGATCAAGAAGTCAGAAGCCGGCACGCGCAAGTTCGCGCCGCAGTTCTCGCGCGCCATTCAGGAAGAGAATCTCGATCAGGCCATCACGCTGGCCGAGAAGAACAAGGAATCCCACGTTGCCCGCGTCCTTGGTGGTGCGCTGGCCGAAGTGAAGCCGCTGCTCCGTGACCGCGCCACGATCACCGCCGCCGACATCAACTCGGCCGAGCGTGCCGTCGAGCGTCAGATGATGATCACCCTGGCCGAGTTCAAGCGTGGCCTGGGCATCCTCGGCACCGTCGGCTCCACCGCGCCGTTCGTCGGACTGCTCGGCACCACGATGGGTATCGTCAACGCCTTCCAGGCGATGTCGTCTGGTGGCGCCTCGGGCGGCCTCGCCGGCATCGGTTCCGGCATCGCCGAAGCACTGATCACCACCGCCTTCGGCCTCATCGTCGCCATCCCGGCCGTGTGGGCGTACAACTACTTCACCACCAAGGTCGAGAACCTCGCCGTCGAGATGACGTACACCTCGAAGGAGCTCATCGACTACCTGATCAAGAGCGTGGGGAGCGAGTTCGGCCGCTCGATCTTCACCAAGGAGTTCCAGGCGCAGAAGGCGGTGAGCGGCAGTGGCCATATCCACGGGTAGTTCTGGCAAGGGGAAGGTGAA
>JBDSMX010000018.1:0-11690 GCA_039915645.1 Gemmatimonadales bacterium
CCGGCACCTTCCACGGATGTCGGCCCCTCGGCTGTTCTCGCTTCTCGCTTCTCGCTTCTCGCTTCTCGCTTCTCGCTTCTCGCTTCTCGCTTCTCGCTTCTCGCTTCTCGCTTCTCGCTTCTCGTCGTTACGCCTTCTGCAACAACAACACCCTGAACTGCTCGCCAAACGCCAGCAGGTCCACCGTCGCGATCACGCTGCCGTTGCGCGGTTCCTCGGGGAGATACCACTCGGCCACCGAGGGAAGCGAGAGCCGGGCTTCCTCGGCCAACAGGCCCTTGAGGTTGCCGGCGACCATGTTGCCGATCTCGCCGACCGCATCGCGAAGCTCCTCATCGCTGAGCACTTCGGCGGGCTTCGCGAACATCTCCTCGCCCACCCGACGCGCCAACGCTGGCGACATCCGCAGGAGAACGGTGCCATCCCAGGCACCGGTGATCCGGACCCGCACCGCGAGGGTGCCGGCGCCGAGCGGCCGCTGGGCGACTTCCTCGGGGCGAACACCGAGGAAGGTCTCCCAGACATCGAGCGTGATCTGTTGCAGTTCGTGCAGTCCCAGCGACATCGTCTTCTCCTCAGCGTCCGCGCAACCGGTAGCAACCGGCCTGCGCAATGGGGACGCGTTCATAGCCATCATCGAGATTCAGCGGCGACTCGGCGCCGCCCAGGAAGAGCGCACCATCCGGCGCCAGTCGCTGCCGCATGCGGCCCAGCAGGTCCTTCTTGGTCGGGACATCGAAGTAGATCATCACGTTCCGCAGGAAGATCACATCCACGCGCGGAATCGCCACCGGCCAGGATTCCACCAGATTGAGCTGGAAAGTCTCGACCATGTTCCGGATCGCGGGATCGATCTCGAACTCGAGACCATTGCGCCGGAAGTAGGGGAGATATTGCGCCGGCAGTCCGCGGTTCACTTCCAGCTGACTGTAGCGGCCGAGCTGGGTCCGGGCGACCATCTGCGAGGAGATGTCGGTGGCGAGAATGCGCACCGACCACGACGCCAGCGCCGGGAAGGATTTCCGGATCATCATCGCGATGGTGTACGGCTCCTGCCCACTCGAGCACGCCGCCGTCCAGATGGTCAGCCGCCTGGTGGCCTGACGGGTCGCAATCAGTTCCGGCAGGATCGTGGTCCGCAACGCCTCGAACGGATGGATGTCGCGGAAGAACGAGGTTTCGTTCGTGGTCATCGCATCGACCACCCGCAGCGCGAGCGGTCCGAAGCGCTCGATTCGCAGCTTGCTGACGAGATGGCTCAGCGTCGGCAAGCCTTCGCCGCGGAGCAACGGCGTGAGCCGGGCCTCGACCAGGTACTGCTTGTCGGAGTCGAGCACCACGGCTGAGCGCTCGCGCACGAAGCTGCGCACGAAGTTGAATTCATCAATCGAGAGGGCCATCAGACGCTCCCCGCCACGATTGGACGAGTGACGCGACCGGCCGCGAGGCGCCGCAGGATTCCCTGCGCCATCTCCGAGAGCGGCAGCACGGCTTCGGCGAGCCCGGCGTTGGCCACATACCCCGGCATCCCCCACACCACGGAACTTGCCTCATCCTGGGCCAGCACCCGGCCACCGAATTCACGAATCGCCTCGGCACCGCGCACGCCGTCCCGTCCCATTCCGGTGAGGATGACGCCGAGGGTCCCCGCGCCATAGACCTGCGCCACCGAACGGAAGAGCACATCGACAGCCGGGCGACAGGAATTTTCCGGCGGTCCGTCATGCAGTCGGATCACCACGCGGGTCTTCTCACGCACCACTTCCATGTGCTGGTCACCGGGAGCAATCCAGACCGTGCCAGGCTCCACCACCGCGCCAGCGACAGCTTCGCGCACCTGCAACTTCGAGGTGCCGTTGAGGCGATCGGCCAGAAGGCGGGTAAAGAGTGGCGGCATGTGCTGGACAATCAGCACCGGCACCGGCAGATCGGCGGGAAGCATTGGAATCAGCGCGGCCAGCGCATTGGGGCCACCGGTCGAGACGCCAATTGTGAGCACGTCGAGTCGGCCACCCGGAGCGGCAGGCGCAAGCGGCGGGCGCGGAACCGGCATCGCTACGCGACGTGATGCCACTCCCACGGTCGGTGCAGCCGCCGAACGTTGCTGGGCACGGAGGCCAAGCGCCTTCACCTTGGGCACCAGCTGGTCGCGCAAGCGGGCCAGTGCTTCGTCGGCATTGGAATAGCCGTGCGGCTTGGTGACGTAGTCGTTGGCTCCGAGCGCGAGCGCATCGAGCGTCGCGGAGCCACCACGTTCCGTCAGCGTGCTGCACATGATGACCGGGAGATGTGGCCGCAGCTTGCGCAGCTCGCGCAACGTGCCCAGGCCATCAAGTTCCGGCATCTCGATATCGAGCGTCACGACGTCGGGATTGATCTGGTCGAGCTTGGCGAGTGCGATACGGCCATTGGCGGCCGTGCCGACCACTTCGATCTCGGGATCGGAGGCGAGGGCATCAGACACGAGCCGCCGGACGACGACCGCGTCATCCACGACGAGAACCCGGATCCTGCTCATGCGGACGGCTCGCCAACGCCGAGGATCGCCAGCTTGTCGCGCACGACATCCACCGTGAACGGCTTCATCACGTATTCATCAGCGCCGGCCTCGAGTGCACGCATCACCTGATGCATTTCGGTCTCGGTCGTCACCATCATCAGGCGCATGGCGGTGAAACGCGGATCGGCGCGGACGGCCATCACGAATTCGAGGCCGTTCATTTCGGGCATGTTCCAGTCCACCAGTGCGACGTCGCAGAGTTCGCCCGCGTGGAGCCGGTCGAGTGCCTCACGCCCATTGGCGGCCTCGATCACCTCGAGGCCGGCCTCGACCAGCATCCGTCGCAGGATGCCTCGCATGGCGCGAGAGTCATCGATCACCATCGCACGGCGGTTGGACATTACCAGCTCCCTGACGAGATCGCCCCGGCGGCGTGCGCCTCATCATCGTGGAATTCGTTCGTCTGCTCCGCGACTCCGCGAGCCGTCGGGCTGCTGCGACGCGCCGTCACCCGCGCTGCCTTGGGTGCGGGCGACTTCCGACCGGCCGATGACCGGCCCTGGCCGATGCTGAATCGCCCGACCAGCTGCTGCAGATCGGCCGCCATCCGGGCCAGCTCGGCCGACGAGGCCTGCGTCTCCGAGGCGCCGCTGGCGGTGCTCTGCGCCGCCTGCGCCACGCCCGTGATGTTCTGGGCGATCTCGGCCGAACCACGCGCGGCTTCGGTCACGTTGCGACCGATTTCGGCGGTGGTCGCCGTCTGTTCCTCGACCGCACCTGCGATCGTGGTCTGGATGTCGTTGATCTGGCCGATGACACCTTCGATCTCGGCGATCGCCGACACCGCACCCGCGGTATCGCCCTGGATTGCGGCGATCTTGCGGCTGATTTCCTCGGTGGCGGTCGCCGTGGCCTTGGCCAGTTCCTTCACTTCGTTGGCGACGACGGCGAATCCCTTGCCGGCTTCACCAGCACGTGCCGCCTCGATGGTCGCATTCAGGGCGAGGAGGTTGGTCTGCTCGGCGATCGAGGTGATCACCTTGATGACGTTGCCGATCTCGGCGCTCGAGGCGCCGAGCTGGCTGATCGTCGCGTTGGTGCGGGCGGCGACCTGCACGGCCGAGGCCGCGATCCGGGTCGCTTCGGCGGTGCTCTTGGCAATCTCGCGAATGGAAGCGCTCATCTCTTCGCTGCCGCTCGCCACGGTCTGCACGTTGCTGCTCACCTGGTCGGCGGCGGCCGAGACGACACCCGACTGCGCGGCGGTCTCTTCGGCGTTGGCGCCCATCTGCTGACTCACCGACGTCAACTCCTCCGAGGACCCGGCAAGTGTCTGTGCGTGATGCTCGAGCTGACCCCAGATGTCGCGAAGATTCACGGTCATCGTGGCGAAGGCCTGCATCAGGCGACCCACTTCGTCGTTCGAAGTGACCTCCACGTCCTGCGAAAGATCACCGTTGGCCACACGCTCGGCGGCTTCGACGGCCTGCGAGAGCGGTCCGAGGATCCGCGCACGGGTCTGGAACACCGTCAGGATCAGAAGGATCGAGCCGATCAGGGCAGCGACCGCCACCTGAATCGTTGCTCTCACGATTTCCTTGTCGCTGGCCTTGGCGTTCTTTTCGGCAGCATCGGCGAGCAGGTCGCTGACGTCGGCCATCTGCGTTTCGAGCGCCTTGAAGGCCACCATGAAGGTCGGCAGCTCGGCGTCGGCCTTGCGGCCCCGCCGGGCAGCATCGTCTGAGATCTTCGTCGCCTGCGCGATGTACGCTTCGAGCACCGGCGGTGTTGCGTCGAGCGCCTTCCGGATCGAGTCCGTCAGCGAAAGCTTCTCATTGTCGGCAATGCGCGCCCGCAGGCTCTTGGCGTGGTCCGCCACGTCCTGCTGGGCGGTCTTCGACTCTGCCGGACCGTTGGCGAGCAAGGCGGCCAGCACGTCGGCGCGGAGCGCGTCGTGCATCTGGTCGGCTTCCATGTGATTGCGAATCGCCGCACCCGCGACCGCCGCTGCCTGCACCTGCGTGTTGACGTGGCGGAGTGCGTAAAGCCCCGTGAGGCCGATCGCGACCGCCATTGCCACACCCAGACCACCCAGCAGCTGCAACCGACCCTTTACCGTGAACGACATTGTCGTGATCTCCAGAAGTACTGCGCGCAGTGAGCGCGACGCCGAATTGACGCCGCGCGGTCGAACCTAGAAACGAACCGAGAGTCCGAGGAACGGATTGATGCCGTCGGCCGCCCGGCTGATGCCGATATTGGCGCCGCCGTCGATCTGGACATTCGGCGTGATCGCGAAGGTGGTGCCGAAATCGGCCGTCCCGACCCACGGACCGCGGCTCGACTCGCTGAAGAGTTCGCCGAACATGCCGAGGCGATCGCTGAAATCGTGACCCACGGTCACCGAGAAGACGGTATGGACGCTGCGTCCCGCCCGACCCGCTTCGGCCACGAAATCGGTCTCGATCATCGTGCCGAGGCCCCAGGACGGTGCGAGCGCGACGCTGAGCGGGAGAATCACGCCGCCCTGCACGCGACGACCTTCAGCGAACGGACTCGACGAGACGAACGGCATGATCCCGAACGCCGTCGTGCCGCCGTCGTTGCCCCAGAAATTCAGCTTGGCGCGCAGGGTCATCTCGCCGACACCATGTTCGGAGAAATTTCCCGACGGCGTCGCGATGCGGGAGCCGGTGATGAACTCGGAGACGAACTGCAGGTCGAAGCGCGAGGTCACGCCGATCTTGAAATTCACCGGCGCAATCGCCCAGCCGCTGACGACCGTGTTGGCGTCGACGCGGTCGCGGCTGTAGCTGATGCCATCCATCTCGACCTGGACGTGACCGGCATCCACCGTGAAGGGGCTCTCGGTACGATCCGGACGATCGGTGCTCAGGTCGCGCATCTTCTCGTGCGGAACCGGCTTGAAGATCGAATACTGGGCACGAGCGGGAATGGCAGCCACCATCAGGAGCGTGGCGAGCAGGGCGAACTGACGGCGCATGATCGGAACCTCAGTAATGGTGCGTAAGACTGAACCTGAGCCACTTATCGGCCCGGTTTTCGAAAACGTGAGGGGCCGCCGGATGGCCTCAACGGCAGGCCTTGCCGCCCGACCGTTGCAGCCGCTCGACACCCCACCGGATCAGCCTTTGCCGGGGGTGTTGAGTCCGATTTGCACCCTCGCTTTCGCCGCACGGCTACTGGCTTTCCACCGCGCCAGCCGCCATCGATCAGTTCTGGAGCGACTGATTTCTTGACAGCATGGGCCGGCAATTTTCGGTCGATGTTCAGACCCGATTGAGGGCCTCTCGGCGACCTGATGCCAGCCAAGTGCTTTCCCGCCCGCATGGAAGCGCAAACGGGTGGAGGATTTCTCCCCCACCCGTTCCGCCCATTCCCCGATTGTTGCTGCTATGCGATGCCGGCGAAGTGTGCATTGCTGCCGCTCTCTTCGTACTCATCCTCATACTCCATTGCGCCGTCATGCGTGACCGCCTGCCTCGGCGCCATCGGCCTGGCGCGATGCCCCGACGCCATCGGCTGGGTTCCGTTGCGCTCGCTCACGCGGAACCGGCTCACCAGCGCCTGTAGCTCGACCGCCATCCGCGACAGTTCGGCCGAGGAGGCCTGCGACTGCGTTGCGCCACTCGCGGTGCTCTGCGCGGCCTGCGCCACTCCCGTGATGTTCTGCGCGATCTCCGAGGAGCCACGCGCGGCCTCGGTCACGTTGCGACCGATTTCAGCCGTCGTGGCAGCCTGTTCCTCGACCGCACCCGCGATCGTGGTCTGGATATCGTTGATCTGGGCGATGACCGCCTCGATCTCCGCAATGGCGGATACAGCCCCGGCCGTATCGCCTTGAATTGCAGCGATCTTGCGGCTGATTTCCTCGGTGGCGGTCGCCGTAGCCTTGGCCAGCTCCTTCACCTCGTTGGCGACGACGGCGAATCCCTTGCCGGCCTCACCCGCACGAGCCGCCTCGATCGTCGCATTCAGCGCGAGGAGGTTGGTCTGCTCGGCGATCGAGGTGATCACCTTGATGACCTGGCCGATCTCGGCGCTCGAGACGCCGAGCTGTCCGATCGTAGCGGTGGTACGTGCGGCCGCGGCAACGGCCTCGTTCGCGACCCGGCTCGCCTCGGACGTGCTCTTGGCGATCTCCCGGATCGATGCGCTCATCTCTTCACTGCCGGTGGCGACGGTCTGCACGTTGCTGCTCACCTGCTCCGCGGCGGCCGAGACCACACCCGACTGCGCCGCGGTTTCCTCGGCGTTCGCTCCAAGCTGCTGCGACACGGAGGTCAGCTCTTCCGCTGAACCCGCCAACGTGTGTGCGTGGCCTCCGATGGCGACGATGGTGGATTCAAGGCTATCGAGTGCGCGGTCGAGTGCCTTCCCCATGCGACCGATTTCATCATCGCTGTTCAATCCCATCCGCACCGTCAGGTCGCCATCGGCGATCTGGCTCAGCACACCTTCGGCATCCGACAGCGGCTTGCGAATCCCGCGACGCACAACCGGAATCGACAGCGAGGCCACAATTCCCAGGGCGACGATGATGATGAACAGCCCGATGCGACCCGTCGACTCCGCACTCGCGAGTCGGCCGGCGGCTTCGGTCTTCGCAAAGACGACCGCGCTGTCCAGCGTCGCCGTCGGCGCCCGGTCCTTGCCCTTCATGGCGGCATCGGCAGCACCCTGCCCCTTGCGGCCACTCTTCACGAAGCCATCAATCGCGGAGGTGTACTCCCCAGTCAGCGCGGCGTGACTCACCTTGAAGGTCGTCAGCGCCGTCCGGATCGGCCCCGAATCGGCCTTGGTCGCGAGCACGGCCGCGAGCGAGTCCACCTGGCCGTCGAGGTGCACGAATTCGTCGTGGTACTTCGTGAACGACGCTTCATCGGCACCACGGATCAGGATGTCCTTCCAGGCCTGGACCTGCTTTTTGAAGGTCACCTGCAGCACGCGAGTCTCGTCCTGCAGCGCGGCCTGCGAGACGAAGGCGTGATAGTCGCGCTCGAGCATCTTGAGCTGGACCAGCGAGACCACACCAGCCACAACCACGCAGGCGGCGAGCAGGGCATAGACCTTTCCGGCAATCGACAGATTCTTCAACACGGCCACACTCCTCAAGCGCCCCACGGCGCGTTGGTCGTTCAGCTGCAGGCGCCCACGCGCCATAAGATCAGAACGTGTAGGACAGATCGAACTGGAAACGACTCATGTAGGGGTCACGGCAGCCGGCCGCAGTGGTGCACAACGCGCGCACCTCGGGAGCCACCAATTCCGGCGTCGCCCGGGTATCGAGGACGCGGCCACGATAGAACGCCGCGGTTGCCAGCACTTCCGGGCGCACCCGCACCACCAGCGAGGCCAGCTGGCCGACGCTGTTGGAGCCGAGGCGATAGTCGGTGCCGTTGAAGGCAGCGATGACGGCGTCTTGTTCGATGCGGTAGGCACCGACACCAACCTGCCATTGTCCCGGCTTCGCCGTGGCGCCAACTCGCGCTTCGGCCTGCCACGCGAGCTGCTTTCCTTCGGCCGCGCGCACATTGCGGACGGCATGGAGTTGCAGCGCCACCGGGAAACGCGTGCCGGCGCCGCGCTCGGCGACCGCCAGCAGGTCCTCGAACCGGAAGGCCGAGCCGTAGGCGGCGGCCTTGCCGCTGCCGTTGAGCACGACGCTGTTCGACTGTGGCAGCGCCGGCTTGATGGTGCCTGCCCCGACGGCAACCGCCAGCGGGTTCGCATTGCGCACGTCGATGAAGCCGAGCGCGAGCGAGAAGGTCGTACGCGGCGCCATCCGGAAGCGGCTCTGCAACTGACCACCCTTGATCCAGCTGTCCTCGCCCGATGCCACTTCGAGCATCGGCAGTGCAAATGCGACCACGGCGAGTTCGTCCACGCGACGCGAGAGGGTGCTCCGACGCCAGGTCGCGTTGATCCCCTCGGGCGACAGGTCGTTGCTGAAGCTCATGTTGGTGCGCAGCCACGGCGTCGGGAACTTCCCGGCGGTGACTGTGAGTCCCTTCAGGTTGCCCGGCTTCCAGCTGATGAAGAAGCGCTCGAAGGAGATCACCTTGCGGGTGAAAAAACCGGTGAAGCTCTGCGTCCCGGAAGCCGGCTCATCGGTCGGACCCGACGAGAGCGACACGCCGCCGCTGAAGGTCTTCGAGAGGTCGCTGGTCGCGTGGATCCTGGCGCGGAAGCGAGCTCGTTCACGCGTCGGCGTACCGCCGCCCTGGGTCGTCACTTCGAAGCGCGCCTTCACTTCACCACTGAACCGGAAGCTGCCGATCCCGGCGGCAGTCGACTTGGCGCGGCGGTCGACGTCACCGACATCCCGTCGGAGCGAGTCGAGGCGTCGCGAAAGCGAGTCGATCGCAAGGGAGAGGGCGGCACCGTCGGTATTGCGCTGCGCGTTGCGCACCGTATCGGTCGACGCGACCGGAGCCGCCTTCGGCCCCTGCGCGCTCGCCGCGGTGGCCGCGACCATCGTCATCACCAGCACAGAAATCAGTGTCGTCCGCTTCATGCTACCCCCATAAGCTGTTCATCTTGTCGGGCTACATATCGGCGGCCCAAACAGAAACGTGAGCGGCCGAGGGAACTTCCCTCGGCCGCTCACGTTGTGACCCGGCGCCAACGCTACCGAAGCGTGGCAGTCCAGCTCGTTCCCGTGGCCTCGGCCGCCCCGAAAGCCGCGCCAATACTGGCATCCGCCGCAACGTGCGCTTTCACGATCGGCGTTGCAAACTTTCTGGGCGCATTGAAAGTTGACACCAGCGAACGCGTGCCAACTGCACCGCGCCCGTCTTGTGAGCCGCGGTCCGGACGTGAAAAAACTGAGCGGGCGAGGAATCACTCCCTCGCCCGCTCAACGTGTCCTGCTCGCTCGAGTCTAACGCAGCGACGCGAACCAGCCGCCGCCCGTGACGATCTCTTCGGCCTCGTTGCCACGTTCATCCTCGAGACGATGCTGCATCGGGCGCGACTTCGGCCCGCCGCCGGGCTTGCGCGGTGCTCCGTTGTTTCCCGTGCGCAGTGCCGCCTGTCGTCCGCGCGGTGCATCCGTTTCCACCTTGAAGCGTGACACCAGCTGCTGCAGCTCCGCGGCCATCCGGGCCAGCTCGGCCGAGGAGGCCTGCGTCTGCGTTGCACCGCTCGCGGTGCTCTGCGCCGCCTGGGCCACGCCAGTGATGTTCTGGGCGATTTCGGACGAGCCACGCGCAGCATCGCTCACGTTGCGACCGATTTCGGCCGTCGTGGCGGCCTGTTCTTCCACTGCGCCAGCGATCGTGGTCTGGATGTCGTTGATCTGGCCGATGATGCTGCCGACCTGCCGGATCGCCGCCACCGCGCCTTCGGTGTCGCCCTGGATGACCGCAATCTTCTTGCTGATCTCTTCCGTGGCGCGCGCCGTCTCCTTCGCGAGTTCCTTCACTTCGTTGGCCACAACCGCGAATCCTTTCCCTGCCTCACCGGCCCGGGCCGCTTCGATGGTCGCGTTGAGCGCGAGCAGGTTGGTCTGTTCGGCGATCGAGGTGATCACCTTGATGACCTGACCGATCTCTGCGCTCGAGATCCCCAGCTTGCTGATCGTGGCATTGGTTGATTCGGCCACCTGCACCGCCGTCGCCGCTACTCGGGTCGCCTCGGCCGTGTTTTTGGCGATCTCGCGGATCGAGGCACTCATCTCTTCGCTGCCTGCCGCAACAGTCTGGACATTGGAACTGACCTGGTCGGCGGCCGCCGAGACAACGCCCGACTGCGCGGCGGTCTCCTCGGCATTGGCGCCCATCTGCTGGCTGACCGAGGTCAACTCCTCGGAGGAGCCTGCCAGTGATTCGGCGCTCTGTCCGATCGAGGCGATGGTGCTGCGCAACGATTCGAGTGCGCTGTTCAACGCCGTGGCCATGCGACCCACTTCATCGGTGCCGTGTTCCTCGATCCGGACCGTGAGGTCACCGCGAGCCACCGACTCCAGTACTTCGGCCGTGTGTCGCAGCGGCGTCACGATGCCTCGCGTGATCAGCGTCCCGGTCACCAGCATCAATGCAATCGCGGCCACGGCCACACCACCGACCAGCATCCGGGCACGACGCTCTGCCGCGAGCGATTCCGCATCGGCCTTGCCGGCCTCCGCCATCGCCGCCTTGACCAGGCCGCGCACGGCGAGGGACTGCTCTTCGTAGGAAGTGGTCAACACACCGCGCGCGAGGTCGAACGCCTTTTCGCGATCTTCCTTGAGAATCAGCGGCGTGTATTGCTCCTCGAGCACCTTGAAGAATCGGTCTCCCGGAACGGCTACACTATCGAGATGCGCCAGCATCACGGGTTCATCGCCAAGCGAGTCACGCCACTTGGTGATCCCGGCGTGATAGTCGGCCGAGAACTGCTTCGCCTGGTCGACCAGCACCTTCAACTTGGCATGATCCATTTCGCCGGCCATGCGCAGCATCACCGCGTACGGCTCCGAGATGAAGAGCGCCGGAGGGGCCGCGTCACTCACCAGTCGCTGACGCTCTGCCGTGATCTTGGCCAGATTGCCCGAGACGCCCACGGTGCTCATGCTCTTGATCGACACGACACCGAGTGCGACCAGCGCCACGGCGCCGAGGGTGACGAGCCAGGTCAGCTTGGCGCCAATCCCGAGTTCGTTGAACCGTTTCATGACAGTGCTCTCCGTTGCCGGACAGAAGTTCGAATTAGAGGGACGCCTTGACCAGAAGCGCGACGGCATCGCCGAAGGCGGCCGTGCTCTGCCCAGCTTCCTGCGTAGCCGTCACATCGCCCTTCCCCCTCACCGTTGCGACGACCGCGAGGAGGCCATTGGCGCCCTTGCTCAACTTCGTGGTCACAACCTTGGAAGCCTTCAACGCATCGGCCAGTGGCGTCACGGTCGCTTCCGGCAGCAGTTCGTCGGCCTCATAGCCGAAGGTCTTCAGCGCATCGTTCATTTTGTCGCGCGTTACCACGGTGACCTTGCCCTCGAGCGCCTTGCCCAGCTGGGCCCGCATCGCACCCGAGAATGCCAGCGCGTCGGCAGGAGTGCAATCACCTTCGACCACGGCATTGGCCACGAGCAGACGCACGGACGCGTCCACCGCGACCGTCGCCGCCTTGCGTGGGGGCAACTGTGCGCTCGCCGTGCCGGCGAGGCCTCCAAGCAGCAATCCAGACAGAA
>JBDSMX010000091.1:0-4423 GCA_039915645.1 Gemmatimonadales bacterium
GGGGCAGCTCGTCGAAGCGAATCTCGACCAGGGTGAGCCCATCCGGCGCGAGCCGCACCAGCGCCTTGGCGAGTTTCCGGTTGATGGACTCCTTCGAGAGACTGCCGACGAAGTAGCCGACCTTGTAGGTGGACATCGTGGTTCCTCACGCAAAATGGGCAGGTAACGAGCATTCCTCTTCCAAGGTAACGTTCGGTACCTGCCCCGCTGCACTCATTTCGCCGCGGTCGCGATCGCCTCCATCGTTGCGACGTCGCCGTGCCCACCGATCACCTGCTTGATGACGATCCCGTGCTTCTGCGCGATCGCCTGGATTTCCAGTGCCGCCGGCTTGCCAATCTTCCCCTGTCCGCCGGGAGGAGCCGTCAGGATATCGCTCTGGAACATCACTCCTGCGGCCGGCACGAACGCCACGAGATGCGCGCCGCCATCCTGCGCCGTGGTCACCGAGTAGAGCACTACCCGCGATTCGCCATTGCCGATGGTCATCGAATCTGAAAACCCTGTGATCGCCGGGAGCTTTCGGCCACGCGAGATGGCGTCGGGTTTGACCGTCTTCTTCGCGTTGCCGATCGATCGGATGAACTCGACATTCTCGGCGCGAGTGACCACCGGAATCCCGGCCGCGAGCACCGCGCGAATACCACCGGAGTGATCCCAGTGATGGTGCGTATTGACCGCCACCCCGACGCGCTTGTTCGGGAAGCGGGCGGTGAGGGAATCGAGTAGCGCCTGCACGAAGGGAATGGAGAGTGGCGCCTCGACCAGCACCAGCTGATTCGGCTGCTCGACCACCATTGCGTGATACTGCTGACCCGCGGCGCGCCAGACACCCGGGGCGAGCTCCGTGAGCGACACCGATGTCGGCGAGCTCGGCGCATTCGCCGTCGGCTGCCGCTTGAACTTCGCCAGCGTCGAGTCGGGAATCGCAAAGGTGGTGTCATCGATCGGCTGGTTCATCGAGACCACCCGCTGCACCGTCTGCCCCTCACCCCGGCCGCTCTCGGTACGGATCTGCCCGGGAATGCGCACGGCAGTGGTGGTCCAATGGCTGAAAATGACGGTCGTGGTGAGGTCGCCGAGAATGCCGTCGTCGGCCACGGTCTCCTGCTGGACCGGAAGTCCGGTGGTCAGATCGAACCAGATGGTCGTTGGGTTGCCGTTGATGAAGAAGCGAACTCCTTCGTCGAGCTGGTTCCCGATCTGCCGCGACGCGGCTGGCGCGATCGAGTCCGGGTGATCGACCATTTTCAGTAGTACCACGGGCATGAACGTCTCGAGCGTCGCCAATGCGGTTTGCTGGACCAGTGGCGGAGGAACCACCTGAACACCACCAGCCGCCACCAGCATCACCCCTTCGGAGGTGGCGATGTTGGAGGTACGGTTGACCGTGGTATTGCCGGCGAATCGTGATTCAACATCACTCCGCGTCCGCCGCCCGGCGCGATCCCTTGTCTGGCGCGTCGTCAGAAAACCGGCGGCGGCGATACCGCCGGGGAGGTCTTCCTGGCCGAAAGTGCGATTGAAGCTCGCAGCATCGATCACGACGTTGCGGAGCCCGCGCACCGCTTCCTCACCACCGACGGCGGTCAGGGCACGACGCACGATCTCGATGGGGGCGCGTTGAGGTCGGTGTGACGAGCCGACTCGGGGGACCGTTCCCGCTCCTGGAATGATTGAGATGAGGGCCATCATCGCGATGAAACGCATTGGCTGCTCCGGGTAGATGGATCGTGAGATTCCATCCTACGGAGCGGCGCCCAGGGAGTGATCAGCGGGTTGTATGGCAGTGGTAAGCAATTTGTAGCGTCCGTCGCAGAGCCCTAGTGGTCCAGTCGGTAGCCCACCTTCCAGACCGTGATGATATGCCTCGGGTTCGCGGGGTCGGGTTCGAGTTTCCGTCGCAGCTCGGCAATATGGATGTCCACCGTGCGGGACACGATGTCGGGCTGGTAGGTCCAGACCTCCCGCAGCAACGCGGCGCGCGACACGGCCGCACCGTGGTGCCGGATGAGCGCGATCAGCAGGTCGAACTCGCGGGGGGTGAGCCCCACCGATTCGCCACGGCGATAGACCGTGCGCGACGCGGGGTTCACCTCGATCTCGCCGAATCGTTCGACAGCGGCTGGCCGCGGACCGCCGCCGTGCGCCCGTTTCAGCAGCGCGCGCACCCGCGCCAGCAATTCGAGAGTGCCGAACGGCTTGGTCACGTAGTCATCAGCGCCGAGGCCGAAGGCCTGGACCTTGTTTGCCTCCTCGCCGCGGGCAGTGAGCACCAGCACCGGCACTTCGACGCCGGCACTCCGCATTGCGCGTAGCGCGCGGTAACCATCGAGCCGCGGCAACATCAGGTCGAGGATGATGATGTCCGCTGCGTTGGCGGCGTGCACACCCGCCTCGCCATCGCCAGCGAGGGTGACGGCGTAGCCATCATTCTCAAGCGCGGTGCGCAGCCCGAAGGCGAGGTCTTCATTATCCTCGACTACCAGGATGCGCGTCACGAGATCACCGCCGGTAACTCGACGATGAAGCGTGATCCGCCGCCCGTGCGCGCCTCGACCCGCGAGCGCCCGCCGATCGATCCAACAAGGTCGGCGACGACGGCGAGGCCGAGTCCGCTGCCACCGCGTGCGGCGTTGCGATCACGGACGAGACGATAGTATGGCTCCCAGATTCGATCGCGCTCCGACGCTGGAATCCCTTCGCCTTGATCTTCAACAATGAGCGACGCTGTCGGGGCGCCTGCTGCGCTGGATTCATCGATGATCACCTTCACCCTCTGCCCGCGCGGCCCGTACTTGAGCGCATTTTCGACCAGGTTGCAGAGAATCCGGGTCACCGCGTCGCGGTCACCAGCGACATCGAGTTCCTGCCGCACATCGGCAGTCAGTGTCGCCCCCGATTCGGCGGCGAGTGGCTGGAAGGTCTCGCAGACATCGCGGGCCACATCGCCGAGGGCCGAGGTCACCGCCGGCGCGGGCGCCCCGGTCGATTCGCGTGGACGCCCGAAGCGGAGAACGTTGTCGATCAGGTTGGTCATCCGCAGCGACTCGCGATGCACGACCGCCATCGCGCGCCGGCGTTCGGGCTCGGACTTGAAGCCGTCCTGCAGCAGCAACTCGCTGTGCAACCGGATCTGGGTGATCGGCGTGCGCAGCTCGTGGGAGACGCCGGAGACGAAGTCCTGCCGCAGCCGGACCAGTTGCTGCTCACGGCGAAGCAGCAGCAAAGACCCTGCGCCCAATCCGAGCGCAAGCAGGAGCAGAGCGGCAATCTCCCTGGCGTCGGGCCCCGCCCCACCCGTAAGTAGCACCGACTCGGCCGTGGCCTTGTCGAGGGTGGCCGTCACCTGCAGGCCGCCGAAAGCATCGCCAATGGTATCACGCGCGGAGAACGCGGAGTCCGGCCGCGGGGAGGATTCGAATACCCGTTGCCCATTCGCAGCGGCCACGTTGACCTGTACCAGCGAGCTGCCTCGCATCCGATCGAGCAGTGATGGCGCGAGCACCTGGGCATCACTCATCGCCGCGCGAAGCACCTTCTGGACCGGGATCGTGTCGATGACCATGCCGTACACGGCGGTGAGCGGCTCGACCATCCCCGGCCCCTCAAGTCGCCGGCCGGGTGTCGGGAGTCGAAGCCGCAGCAGCACCACGAAGCGACTCGGGTCCGCGAGTCCAGGCGTCCCTGCGGGAAGAATGCGTGAGGCGCGGCGACCCCACGCGGCCGAATCGCCGAGGGCCGTGGCGGTGAGCTGGTGGCGTGTGCTGACGGCGAGCGAGTCGCCTTCCACGAGGAATACGCTGTCGGGGGTGATCCGAAAAACAGTGGAGGCATGCTTCGAGGTGAGGCACTCGCACGGATCGGCCGCCAGCTGCTTCCTCATCAATTCGGGGCCGGGAAGCTCCGCGGGAGCGTTCAGCGAAAAGAAGTTGACTCTCCCCCGGACCGGCTGCAGGAAGGCGCGAGTAATGAGGCCCTGCGATGACTGCAGCGCGACGTTGAGCCCCGATCGCCCGGCGCGGGCATACTGCCAGGCCGCGATCTCGGCGTAGTTGCGAAGCGCAGTCTCGGCCGAGCGCCGCTGGGCGCTCGCGGCACGCGTCGCGAGCCAGGCCAACGCGACGGAGAGGGCGAGGGTCCCCGACAACAGGAGGGTACTGAGGGCGATGCGACGCGGGCGCGGGGCCATTCCCGAAACGTGGCGAGGCGGTGCCACGGGCGGCAGTCTGCGGGTTGTAAGGAAGTTGTGTGATGGTCCGGAATCACCGTTGTCGCGGCGAGATGCCCAGCTGACTGCGATACTGCCGCCGCAACTGGCGCGCTCCTGCAAAGCCGCATGCTGTGGCGATCGCCTCGAGCGTCAGCGACGGATCGTTGACCAGCACTCGCGCGCGCTCGACCCGGAGCCGAGTGCGGAAGT
>JBDSMX010000093.1:0-7225 GCA_039915645.1 Gemmatimonadales bacterium
GTGACGCGAGCGACGAGGAATACCGGCAGTGGCAGCGCAACCCTCGCATCACCACCGAGGATGCCGCGTTCGTCAAGGCCAACCTCAAGGTGCCGGCGCGGATGGCACGCTCGGGCTTCGACCGCGCCACACTGACCTGGCGCGGACGGCAAGCCAAGGATATCGACGTCAACACGGTCGATGCCGAATTCTTCGAGATCAAGCACTACGACATCGTCGAGGGGCGCGCCTTTTCGCCACAGGAAGTCAACATCGGTGCCGCGGTCGTGGTGCTGGGCTTTGAGTTGGGTGAACGGCTCTTCAACGGCCGTGATCCCATCGGCCAGACCATCAGCATTGCCGGCTTGCCCCACCGGGTCATCGGGATCGTTGCCAAGCAGGGGAACCTGTTCGGGATCTCGCTCGACAAGTTCGTGATCACGCCGGTGACCTCTCCGGCGCGACGCATCGCCAACCGGCCGCACATCATCGACGACCTGCACATCCAGACCATCAATCCCGACCAGATGCCGGCGGCGATGGAAGAGGTGCGAGTGATGATGCGGGCGCGGCGCGGCCTCAAGCCCGGCCAGCCCGACAATTTCCACCTTGAGTCGGTTGAAGCCGCCCTCGAAGGGTGGAAGAAGATTTCCCGCGTTCTCTTCATGGCACTGCCGGGGCTGGTGGCGATCTCGCTGGTCGTCGGCGGCATCGTGATCATGAACATCATGCTGATGGCGGTCTCGGAACGCACCCGCGAGATCGGCGTTCGCAAGGCACTCGGCGCCAAGCGGCGCGACATCATGGCGCAATTCGTCGTGGAGTCGGCCACACTCTCGGTCACAGGCGCGATCCTCGGCATCGGCACCGGCATCATTCTGGCCTTCGCGATCCGTGCCTTCTCGCCGCTCCCCGCTGCCGTGGCACCCTGGTCGATCGGGGTGGGCGTGGCCCTGGGCATTCTCGTGGGGATGGTGGCCGGGGTGTACCCCGCGCGCCAGGCGTCACGACTCGATCCGATCGCAGCACTGAGGCAGGAATGAAACAGACTCTGGGACGTGGCAACCTCTTCGCCCGCGCGGCCGAGGGCGTGACGCTCGCGCTCGACTCGGTGCGTGCAAGCAAGCTGCGCGCGGCACTCACGATTCTCGGCATTGCCATCGGCGTGATGGTCGTCATCGCGATGGCGTCGATGATCACCGGCATTCAAGGATCGGTGAGCGAGATCGTCCAGCGCGCGGGGCCGAAGTCGTTCTACGTGATGCGCTACTTCCGCGCGGGATTGCAGATCTCCGACGGCACCGATGAAATGTCGCCCTGGAGGCGGCGCCCGCAGGTCACCCGCGAAGAAGCCGAGATGATCAGCCGGTTGCCGTCGGTCGCCGCGGTCAACTTGCGCGAGAACTCCAGCTCGCGCGTCTCCTACCGCGACAAGTCGTTCGAGGACACCCAGATCGAAGGAATGAGCCCGGCGTGGCTTGAAGTCGAAGGCGGCGAGCTCAAGGATGGCCGAAATTTCACGCCCGTTGAAGATCTCAGCGGTTCCTTCGTCGTGGTCATCAACAAGGCCGCCGCAGAGAAGCTCACTCCCGGGCTCGACCCGGTCGGCAAGGTGATCAAGATCTTCGGCCTGCCGTTTACGGTCGTCGGCCTCTATGAGGATCCTGCCGGTCTCTTCTCCGACCAGAAGTCGCCGAAGTTCGTGATCCCGCACACCACCTTCGTGAAGACTGCGACCTTCAACTGGGGCTGGCTGCAGGTCTCCGTGTTCCCCACGAGCCTCAGCACCCAGACGGCGACGATGGACGAAGTCACCGTGGCGTTGCGAGTCTCCCGCGGCCTCAAGCCGGGCGAGGCGAACAACTTCGACCTGGTCTCGGGCGATCAGTTCATGGAGTCGTTCAACAGCATGACTGCCGGCTTCTTCCTCGTGATGCTGGTGCTCTCGAGCGTCGGCTTGATGGTGGGCGGTGTCGGCGTGGTGGCGATCATGATGATCTCCGTCACCGAGCGGACCCGCGAGATCGGCGTCCGCAAGGCGCTGGGCGCAACCCGCGGCGAAATCCTCTTCCAGTTCCTGGTCGAGGCTGCCACACTCACGCTGCTGGGTGGTCTATGTGGTATGGCCATGGGGGCGTTGATCGCGTGGGGGATCCACTCGCTCACGCCGATTCCGGCCGAGATTCCGCTCTGGTCGGTGGCCGCCGCGATTGGCGCATCGATCGTGACCGGCGTGCTGTTCGGACTCTACCCCGCCAACAAGGCGGCGCGACTCGATCCGATCGAGGCGTTGCGGTACGAGTAGGGAGGCGGGGAGGGCGCTCCTCGACCTCCCCGGTGGTGCCGCGCTCGCGCGGCACGGGTGCCCGAAGCAACTGGAGCTGAAGCTTCGATTCTTCGGAGAGACCGGTGCCGCGCAAGCGCGGCACCACCGGTAACCCCCTCCTCCCTTAAGTTTCCCGCATGCCGTACTCCGAGGCCCTCCGTCTCGCCCTCGCAACGATCTGGGGCGCCAAGCTCCGATCCTTCTTCACACTCCTCGGCATCATCGTTTCCGTCGGCTTTCTGGTGACCGTGGTCGCGGTGATCCAGGGGATGAATTTCTACGTCCGGGAGAACCTCACTGGCGCGATCATCGGCACCAACGCTTTCCAGGTGCGACGGACGCCGATCTCGGTGGGACTCCTTGACGATGAGGAGGTGCGTCGGCTCAGCATGCGGCCACTGATCTCGCAGGATGACGCCGCGATCGTCGCGCGTGCGCTGCCCGACGCCGAGGCCGTGGCGCTGCAGTCGGGATGGCCGACGCCGTCGTCGGATGTGGTCTACCGCAACCAGAGCGTCGGTGGCGTCATCATCTTCGGGATCACCCCGCCCTACCAGCTGGTACAGGACTACCGCTTCGCGGCCGGCCAGGAACTCACGCTGCCCGATCTCGAGCGCCGACGGGCGGTCGTGGTGCTGGGCTGGGATGTGGCCTACAAGCTCTTCCCCACTCCCGAAATGGCGATCGGCAAGCGGATACGGGTGGCAGGGCGCGAATTCGAGGTACGCGGCGTCACGGCCAAGAAGGGCACCACGCTGGGGCAATCGTTTGATGGTTTTGTGCTGATGCCGCTCACCTCCTTCGAAGCGATCTACGGGCGGAGGTCGACCACGGTCATTTCGGTGAAGATGCGTGATGCCGACGAGATTCCATCGGCGATGAACCGCGCCGAGGAGGCCATGCGCCTCGCGCACCGGCTGCGCCCGAAGGAAGAGAACGACTTCACCGTCGACAAGGCCGATGCCCTCATCGCCTTCTGGCAGTCGCTCACGGCACTCCTCTTCGCCGTGGTCCCCGCCGTGGTCTGTATCGGGATCGTGGTCGGCGGGATCGTCATCATGAACATCATGCTGATGTCGGTGAGCGAGCGCACACGGGAGATCGGGGTCCGGAAAGCGCTGGGAGCGAACCGGCGTGACATTCGCCGCCAGTTTCTCGTCGAGACCATCCTCCTCAGCAGTCTCGGTGGCATCATTGGAGTGAGTGCCGGCTGGATCCTGGCGCAGGCGGTCGCGGCATTCACTCCCCTTCCGGCGCGAGTCACCTGGTGGTCGGTCGCCATCGCGCTGGTCCTCGGCGTCACCACCGGCATCGTCTTTGGCGTCTACCCGTCGTCGCGCGCGGCCCGTCTCGATCCCATCGCCGCGCTGAGGCAGGAGTAGCCATGGGCTTCCGGCTCGCGAATGTCTCGGAAGGCGTGGTCCTCGCCTTCGACGCGATGCGCGGCAACAAGCTGCGCTCCGCGCTCACGATTCTCGGTGTCGTGATCGGCGTCACGACGGTGATGATCATGGCGTCGCTGGTCGACGGTATCCGCTCGCAGATCTTCGCCACCATCGCGAACGCATCACCGCAGTCATTCTATGTGGTGCGCTTCTACTCCTCGACCCCGCTCAACCCCGACCGGCTGCCGGCCGAAGTGCGCATTCGCCCGATCCTCTCCGACGGTGATGCCGAGGCGCTCTCCAAGGTGCCAGGGATCAGCCACGCCGGTCTCTGGGTGCAGGTGCCCCAGCGAATGAGCTTCAACGGCGAAGGCTCGCAGGCCCTGGTCATCTATGGCGCCGACAACTCCTACCTCGAAATTCAGGGCGGCACCCTGCTGCACGGCCGCTGGTTTTCCAAGGGAGAACTCAGCGCTGGGACGCAGGTCCTGGTGATCGAGGACAAGACTGCACAACGGTTGATGGGCACCCTCGATCCGCTCGGGAGGGTGGTGCGCATCGGCGGACGGCCATTCACCGTGATCGGCGTGTTTGCGGAGCCGGACAACATTTTCGCGCCACCCGGTGCCACCAATGGCGGCGTGATTCCCTTCCGTGCTGCGCAGCAGAATTTCCACTATGACGCAACCAATGGACTCTTCCTCGCGACCCTCGCGGCGCGCGGCGTCAGCGTGGCAGATGCGCAGGACGCGGCGATCGCCAACCTCCGTCGCGCGCGCTCGCTGCGCCCCGCGGATCCCAACAACTTTGATGTGCTGACCCAGGACAAGATCCTCGAGACGATCGACAAGCTCACCTCGGCATTCTTCCTGGTGATGATCGCGCTCTCTTCGGTGGCGCTTCTGGTCGGCGGCATCGGGGTGATGGCGATCATGATGGTCTCGGTTACCGACCGCACCCGCGAGATCGGCATCCGGAAGGCCCTCGGCGCCACCCATAACGAGATTCTCTGGCAGTTCCTCGTCGAAGCCGCGACCCTCACGGCATTCGGGGGCCTCCTCGGCATTGTGATGGGAATGCTCGGTGGCGAACTGCTCAAACTGGTGCTTCACCTCACCAGCGGGCCGCCCCTCTGGAGCGCCGTTGTGGCAACTGGCGCCTCGGTGGGAATCGGATTGGTCTTCGGCGTGATCCCGGCGAACCGGGCGGCACGGATGGATCCGGTGGAAGCACTGAGATATGAATGAGAGGAGGGAGGAGGGAGGAGGGGTCCTTCGACTTCGCCCGCTTCGCGTGCTTCGCTCAGGATGACATCTCCCTTCTCCCTTCTCCCTTCTCCCTTCTCCCTTCTCCCTTCTCCCTTCTCCCTTCTCCCTTAGCTTTCCGCATGACCGTCGACCTCCTCGTGGTAGCCCCGCATCCCGACGACGCCGAATTGCTCGCGGGAGGCACCCTCGCCAAGGCTGCTGATCAGGGCCATCGCACCGGCATCCTCGACCTCACCCGCGGCGAGCTTGGCTCGCGCGGTTCGCCCGAATTGCGGGCCGAGGAAGCGGCGGCGGCATCGCTGATTCTCGGCGTCTCGACACGAATCAATGCCGGCCTCCCGGACGGTCACCTCGACAACACCGATGCCATGCGCCGGGTCGTCGTCGAGCAACTGCGAGTGCTGCGGCCGCGTGTCGTCATCCTCCCGTACATCGTGGGACGACACCCCGACCACCGGGTCGCGTCGGAGCTGGTGCGCGATGCCTGTTTCCTCGCCGGGCTTCGCAACTACCCGGCCGACGGCGAGCCGTTCAAGCCGTTCAAGCTCTGCTACGCGCTCGCGTATCGTGAGGATCCGGTGACCCCGACATTCGTGGTCGACATCTCCAGCACCTTCGAGCGGAAGCTCGCTGCCGTTGCCTGTTACTCCTCGCAGTTTGGCGGCGTGACCCAGGCCGGTGAGCTCTACCCTACCGGTCAGACCCTCCCGGATCTCCTCAGGACCCAGCACGCCCACTACGGCTCCAGGATCCGGGCGGCGTTCGGCGAGCCCTTCTGGACGGCCGAAACCATGCTGGTCGACGACATCGTGACACTCGGGGTCGGCTCGCTCTAGTCGGGTATCAATCGCGTAACTCGTTGCCCGGCAACACTTACGGAATACCAGATCGGGCAAGATCATTCCGGGATGCTGCTGCGCCCGGGAATTCCGCGAAGGGCCGCCCCGACTAGATTTGGGGCCATGGAACCCGTCTACCTCGATCACGCCGCGACGACCCCGGTGCGCCCCGAAGTTCTGGAGGCGATGCTCCCATTCCTCAACGCCGCCTGGGGCAATCCTTCTTCATCGCATCGCTTCGGCCGTGCGGCCAAGGCGGGACTCGAGCAGGCGAAGCGCGAAGTTGCTGACGCGCTCGGCGTCGAACCCAATCAGGTGATTTTCACTTCGGGCGGAACAGAAGCCGACAACCTTGCGGTGATCGGGGCGGCACTCGCGGCGCGCGCGCATGGTCGGCCAATGCACGTCGTCACCTCTGCCATCGAGCACAAGGCCGTCCTCGCCGCCGCCCACGCGGTGGTGCATCTTGGCGGCAGCGAGACCATCCTGCCGGTGGACGAGTGCGGCATGATCGACCTCGATGCACTCGATGATGCATTGGCCACTCATCCGGCGCTGGTGTCGGTGATGTGGGTCAACAACGAGGTCGGCGTGGTGCAGCCGATGGCCGAAATCGGCGCGCGATGTCGCGCGGCCGGCGTGCCACTCCACAGTGATGCGGTGCAGGCCTTCGGCAAGTTGCCGATCGACCTCGATCTGGTAGGCTGTACCCTCCTCTCCATCAGCGGACACAAGCTGGGCGCCCCGAAAGGCATTGGCGCGCTGATCGTCCGCGACCGCCACATCATCGAAGCGATCATCCACGGCGGGGGGCAGCAGTTCGGGATTCGCCCCGGCACCGAGAATGTCGCCGGGGCCGTGGCACTTGGCCGGGCGGCGCTGCTCGCGCGTCAGGAGCTCGATGGCCACGTGATCCGGATGGTCCGCCTCAGGAACGAACTGGCCAATCGTCTGCGCGCTTCAGTTCCCGATCTCATCGTCCAGTGCGAATCGTCGGTGCGCGCGCCGCATGTGCTGAGCATTTCCGTCCCGGGTGCCGAGGCGGAGGCGATGCTGATGCACCTGGATATGGCGGGAGTGGCCTGCAGTGGCGGGTCGGCGTGCTCGACCGGATCGGTTGAACCGTCCTATGTGCTGGTCGCGATGGGCGTGGACCGATCGCTCGCGCTCGGGACCCTGCGCTTTTCGCTTGGCCACGAAACCACCGACGCTGACATCGCTCGCGTCGCTGAAATCTTCCCGGGAATCGTTGACCGGGTTCGCAAACTGGGAGTCTCGCTCGGACGTGTCTAGTCGGAAGAAGGTCCTCGTCGCGATGAGCGGCGGGGTGGATTCATCGCTCGCTGCAGCCCTGCTCGTCGAGCAGGGTTATGACGTTGTGGGCGCGACGATGAAGCTCTTCTGCTATGGCGACGACGTTCCCGATCG
>JBDSMX010000104.1:0-3196 GCA_039915645.1 Gemmatimonadales bacterium
TGCCGAGGTAGGTGCCGAGGGTCACCGCCCAGGAGCCCCAGATGAAATACTGCAGGAACATCATCACCTGGAGCCGGAGGCGCGCGCTCATCGACCGAATTCCTTGATCACGACATTGCGGAACCAGATCGGCGTGCCGTGGAACTGCAGTCCGATGTGGCCGCGACGCGACTTCCCGAAGGTGGGCCACGCCTTGAACTTGGTGCTCGCGATCTTGTCCTTCATCTCCTTGGAATCGAAATCAGCGACGACGACGCGGACGCCGTTGAACCACTGCTCCACCTTGCTCCCCTTCACGACGAGCCGGGCGTGGTTCCATTCGCCGACCGGCTTGGCGAGGGCGATCTGCGTCGGGTAGAGCCCGTAGAGCGATCCGGCGGCGGTCATCGGCGACTTGCCGTCGGGGTGACCGATGTTGTCGAGGATCTGCATCTCGGGCGCGTTCTCGTAGATCTCGCCGGTGCCCTCGTTGGCCCACCAGAAGATCCCGCTGTTGCCGCCGGTGGCGACCTTCCAGTCGAGCTGCAGCTCGAACGAGTCGTACTGCTGGTCGCTGACGAGGTCGGCACCACCGGTGGTGTGATAGAGCTCACCATTCTGGGCAGCCCAGCCCACGGCAGTCGCCTGCTTGTAGCTGTGCCACCCCGTCGTCGAGTTGCCGTCGAAGAGGAGTTTCCAGCCGTCGCGGCGTTCCGCTTCGGTGATGGTGTTGGGGCCGGTGGGCTCGGGAGGCAGGGCGGCGCGCTGGCTGTTCCCACCACACGCGATGATCAGCGCGGCGGGAAGGGCAGACGCGACGACGCTGGTCAGCGCGCGTCGGAACATCGGAAGGCCTCTGGGAATGCAGGGAATACGACTGCGGAAGGAAGAAAAGTAGGGCCCCTCAGGAGGTGAGGTAAGGGGCCCGGGGATCAGATGAATGTCAGGGGATCGGTGGTCGGGCCTCGAGCAGCCACATCACGGCATCACCACCGACGGGACGGAGCAGCCCAAACGCCTTGCCCGGCGGAACGAGGATCGCGTTCACGCTCGAATCCGCGCTCTTCTTCCAGTTGGCCGGGATCCCGACGCCACGTCGCCGGAAATCGAGCAATTCGGAGCCGATCCGCCCCAATTCGTGGAGCGCCCCCGCGACGGGCCGAGCGTCGACCGACATCGAATTCCAGAGTCCCTGCAGCGGGTCTTCCAGCCGTTCGGCAAAGCGCTGCATCTCGGTGAACTTGCCGTCGAGTACTCGCGACGCGAAGTCGTCACCCGCCGTCACCTTCTTCGCCAACTCCAGCATTCGCCAGCCGTTCCACGGATCGGGGCGTGCTGCATCGATCAGGCGTGTGTATGGCGTCAGCTGATTGCTGCCGCGGCCTCCGAAGCCGCGCGGGCGGGCATACTCGAGCAGCGAGTTGTAGAGCGCGGCGGCGTCGCCGGTCGCGAAATGGCGAATCATCCTCGCGGTGTGCTCCTCGTGCGTTGGTCCGGCTTCGGCGATCCGCAACGAGGTCACTTCGAGCCTGCGATACATATCCGGCACATCGCGCACGTCCGCCGGCGACCAGAAGCGCTCAGCGAGTGCACCGAGCCGCGGCCAGAGGCGCGAGTCGATCGTTTCCGACGAGATGTATTCGCCCCACATCGCGCCCTCGCCGCCAAGCACCAGTGCTTGTTGCTCGGGCGTGAGGTTGCTGCCGGCCGGGAGCGGGTCGGCGAGGTACATCTCGCCGGACGTCTTGATATGGTCGAGATAGTAGGGTGCCGAGAGGATCGCGCGACGTCCCTGGCGAGCGGCGTCGACGAGGTAGTTGGTGCCGCGCCACGACTGGATCACCGCCTTGTTCGGCAGGTCGGGCTGGAGGATCTCATCCCAGCCGATCACTTCCTTGTTGTGCTTGGTGAGCAGTGGAATGAGACGCTGATTGAAGTAGGTCTGCAGCGCGTCGGTGTTCTTGAAGTTGTGCAGCTTCATGAACGCCTGGATGTGCGGCGACGTCTTCCACTCGGTGGTGTTGGGGGCCACCTCGTCGCCACCGATGTGCCAGTAGCGATCCGGGAAGAGCGGCCCCATCTCGCCGATGAAGCCATCGAGGAAGCGATAGGTCGATTCCTTGGTCGGGTCCATCGTCGGCGCGAAGACGCCCCAGCGGCGGTCGATGCTGTAGGGGCCGCTGCCGCTCGCGAGTTCCGGCATACCGACGAACCAGGAACCGGTGTGGCCGGGGACGTCGAACTCGGGGACCACGCGAATGCCGCGATCGGTGGCGTAGGCCACCACGTCGCGGATCTCGTCCTGCGTGTAGAAATTGCCATCGGAGCCGAACTGCTGCAGCCGGGGGTAGCGCTTGCTCTCGACCCGGAAACCCTGGTCTTCCGAGAGGTGCCAGTGCAGCACGTTGAGCTTCACCACCGCCATGCCGTCGAGGGTGCGCTTGATCACGTCGGCAGGTTCCCAGTGCCGAGCCACGTCGACCAGGACTCCGCGCCACTTGAAGCGCGGCGCATCCTCGATGGTGGCGCCCTGGAAGTAGAAGCCGTTGGCGTCACTGGCCTGCAGCTGCAACAGCGTCTCCAGGCCGCGTATTGCGCCGACCACCGTGTTGGCGCTGAGCGTCGCCTGGTCGGCGCCGACCTTGAGCGAGTAGGACTCGTCTTCCTCGAGATCAGGGAGAGCAAAGCCGGCACCCTTCACGGTGAGAATCAGTCGAGCGCGTCGGTCGGTTCCATCGTACTTTCGTGACAGCGGCTTGGCGAGGCGCCCCTCGAGTCGGGCAACCGCACGGGTCACGGCGCGCTCGAGCCGGGCATCGTGGAAGCCGCCGAATTGCACCGTGAAGCTGCTGTCGAGCGGCAACCGCGCCGCGTCGAGCGCCACCGACGCCGGGACCGGCATCAGCGTATGACGCGACGGGAGCTGGGCCGCAGCGGACGAGGCGGCCACGGCGAGCAACGCGAGATATTTTAGCATGCCCTGAAGGTAATTCCGGGGTAGTCATCCCGAGATTGTCATCCTGAGCGTAGCGGCCCGAAGGGCCGCGCAGTCGAAGGACCTCCATCCCGAGCAGACCCGACCCGTGACCGAGCCAAAAAGCATCACGAGCCAGACGGAACTCCTCAACACCTCCCAGCGCGTCCTCGTCAACGAGGCCGCCCACTGGGCCCTCGGACCCTATCGCCGCTCGCGGCTGGGTGGCGAGCTCGGCCTCGC
>JBDSMX010000143.1:0-3060 GCA_039915645.1 Gemmatimonadales bacterium
TGGCCGATCAACAGGGTCCCACCGTCAATCCCGCCAAACTCGATCAGCCAGCCGCGCTCGAGCGCCAGTTGCGCACCGCGCTGCGGCGGCCGATCGACGAAACCAGGCTCACGGTGGTTGGTGGCACCGCCCGACTCGGCCACTACTCGGTTGGATCGGCGGAGAATGTCCACGGGCATCTGGTGGTGCTCGAAGGTGATGTCGACGTGCATGGTCGGGTCGAGGGCAACATCGTTGCGCTCGATGGCGACATCATCGTCCATCCCGGTGGATCGGTGGTCGGCGATGTGCTCGCGATCGGTGGCCACGTGCGCGAGGCCGGTGGCAACATCACCGGCGCGCAACAGTCGCTCGAAGCGATCCCGATCACCTCGCCCGCGGAGACGCCCGGCATCGCCACAGTGATTGCCCGGCGGGCGGCCGGATTTGTCGGCGTCTTCCTGGTGCTGCTGACCCTCGGCTTCGGCCTCGTCACCTTCGGCAGGCCCAATCTCGAGATCGTCTCCGACACGGTGATGCACTCCTTCGGGCGGGCTTTCGTGGTGGGCCTGCTCGGCGAAGTGCTGATCCTCCCCACCTTCGGGATGCTGGTGGTGGGTCTGGTGCTCACCGTGGCGGGCGCACTGCTGGTGCCGTTCGGTATCGTGGTCTACACCCTGCTCGCGATTGTGTCGGTGCTCGGTGGCGTGCTCGCTGTGGCGCACGCGATGGGTGAGACGATCACCCGGCGACGGATGGCCGCTGGACTTCGCGTCTCGCCCAATGCCTATCGCTACCTGCTCACCGGCCTGATGGCACTCGGCGTCAGCTGGCTCGCGTGGGTGCTCTTTGGCTGGGTGCCGATTGCCGGTGGATTGATTCTCTCGGCAGCCGCCATTGGAACCTGGTTTGTCGGCACAGTGGGTTTCGGCGCTGCGTTGCTGTCGCGCGGCGGTATCCGTGAACACTTCGCCGGCCGCATCGTGCCGCCCGAGATGCTCACCGACGAATACCTCTGGGCCACGCCCCAATTCGGGGTGCCCGCGGTGAAGCGGCCGACGAAGGAGCCCGAAGCGTGAAGCTCTCACCGTTCGCGCTGGTGCTGGGCTCTGTTGCGGTGACCGCGAGCGCACTTCCGGCGCAGACGATGCGCAGCTTCAACGCCACCCGCCCGGTCGCGGGGGAGCGGATGCTCCGCGCGACGCTCGACTTCGGTGCAGGTCGCGTGGTGGTGCAGCCCGGTGTCGCGGGGAGCCTCTATCGCGCCGTGCTGCGCTACGATGCCGAACGGTCGGCGCCAGTGCAGGACTACGATACCCGGACCGGAATCCTGCATCTCGGACTCGAGCCCGTGGGCGGCGGCGGGATGCGCGTCACCTCGCGCGCGCAACTCGACCAGACCGGCCGCTTCGAGTTCTCACCCGACATTCCGCTCTCGTTCACCGCCAATCTCGGCGCAGCCGACGCCACAATTGATCTCGGCGGCACCACGCTCGTCGATCTCGCGATCTGGAGCGGCGCCACGCGCAGCTCGCTCGCCTTTTCGCGCCCGACGCGGGGGGAGTGCCGCAAGGCATCGTTCACGGTGGGTGCATCCGAGCTCGACGTGCGTCAGCTTGCCAACGCCGCGTGCGACGAGATTTCTGTCGAGGGCGGGGTCGGTCGCGCCACGCTGGGATTTGAAGGGGAATGGCGCCGGAACTCGTCGGTTGCGGTCGCGCTGTCGATGGGGACCCTCACGCTGCGAGTCCCGCGTGGTGTCGGCCTGCAGGTCACCGCGGGTCGCTTCCTCACCTCGCTCAATGTCGAGGGGCTCGCCCGGAGCGGCAACGTGTGGAGCACGGCGGGCTATTCCAGCGCCGCGCGCCGACTGCAGATCGAGCTCAAGACGTCGATGGCTGGCGTGAATGTGGAGTGGATTGACTAACGGAACGTCGAGCGATGGGCGATGGGGGATGGGCGATGGGCGATGGGCGTCCGAAGTCTGTCATCCTGAGCGGAGCCCGCGAAGCGGGCGAAGTCGAAGGAGCCGGAACTCTCCACCGCTGACACAGCCCCGTCTTAAATCTATTAGTCCCGCGCCCTGCCGATCATGTAGCTCACGACTGAGAGTTTGGTGATAGGCCTCGGGAAACGTGTTGCGAGCCTGTTATTCGTTTATGACGGCCCCTCCGAAGCCAGCGCGCACTGTACTATCTGACAATCTGTCATGATCCAGACAGTTGGTATGTCATCCACAATCTCGAACCACATAATGCCCTTGGCACGATTTATTCCGGCTTGAGATCGGTTCTGTCTTGACGGCCTGAGCCAGCAGGCCCAGCTTTGTAAAGATTACAAGAACTGCCGGCAACACCTTGGATTGGTCGATCCTCACCTGCGACCCCCTCGCTTTACCTGAGCGCGCCCCCTCGCGGTCCGACACCCGCGTCACCGACCACAAAAAGGAATTCTCATGCCGCGTCCCCCCGCGAGGCAGGTATCCATCCAAATCGATCGCGACAAATTTGTTTGGCGCTCAACGCGCCTGCTATCACTACTCGAACGGAGTGATCGAAAGCGAGATATTCTACAGCTACTTGCATCGGGATCCCGGGAAGCCGACATCGCCACTGCACTCGGGATTGCCAAGACGACTGTCCACTCCCACGTACTCTCGATCTACGGGGCGCTTGAGATCGACGACCGCCTGCATCTAGGGATCTTGATTGGCCTCATGTCGGAGGAGTGACCATGAATCGAAATCTGAGCGCGCCGGTTTTGCTTCAGCCCGCCGTTCCCCCCACCATTCGGTCGCATCCGTTCGGAGACCTCTTTTTGGAGAATTGCCTGCAAGCTCGGCGATACTCGATATTTCCCCTGCCCAGCCGCGTCATGACTGATGTTTCGGGTTATCACGCGTGGGGGAGCGGCACCTCACCACAGGGAGGTTAGATGACGACGGCCAAGATTCGAGCAGTTGCGGTTGGAGTGATCCTCGCGGGAACGCTGATGTTGAGTCAACCGGCAGTGGCGGAGCAACAGCAGCAAGGTAACTGTAGCGCTCAAACACTCATCGTCCAAAATTGTCCGAGCGACCCC
>JBDSMX010000166.1:0-6175 GCA_039915645.1 Gemmatimonadales bacterium
TCGCCCTTGCGATAGACCTGCAGGTGCGGGTTCGCGTTCTTGAGCTTGGCATAGACGGCGTCGAGCTTTCCCGGCTTCGGCGCAATGGCACCCACCGGAGTCCAGTCGATCACGTCGACATCATCGAGCGAGATGTAATCATCAAGGACGATCAGCTGATCCTTGGGGGTCAATTGCATCCCGTGATCGGCCACCACGATCACATTGACTCGATCGAGCATGCCGCGGGCGGCGAGCCCGGTCATCAGGCGACCAATACTTGAGTCGACCCTCGCGATCGCGGCATCGGTCTCGGGCGCGCCGGGGCCATAGGTGTGCCCGGCGTGATCGACATCACTGAAGTAGAGCGTGACCAGCGAGGGCGCCTGACCCTTGGGACGCGACAGCCAGGTCAACACCGAATCCACGCGGGCCGCGTTCGGGAAGGTATCGTCGAACCGCTTGTAGATCATCGAGCGAACGCCGCCGATCTCTGCCTCTGAACCGGGCCAGAAGAAATTGGCGGTGCGCTTTCCCTGCTTCTCCGCCGTGACCCAGATCGGTTCGCCACCCCACCAGCGCCCGTCACGCACCGCCATCGAATCGGCCATCGTGAACGAGCCAAGCTTCTCGTCGCGGATGTTGTTGGCGACGATGCCGTGGTGTTCCGGGTAGAGCCCGGTCGCGATGGTATAGTGGTTCGGGAAGGTCTTGCTCGGAAACGATGGCGTCATCCATTCGGCTCGCACGCCGCCGCGCGCCAGCGCCTGCAGATTCTTCGCCACCGGTCGGTCGAGATAGTCCGCGCGAAAACCATCGAGGGAGACCAGGACGACGGCTTGATCCCGTGCAACCGGAGCCGGTCGGTTCATCGGCGGCGACGAGGGCGAACAGCCGGAGAGCAGCAGGAGCGATGCAAGCAGGACGGCGGGGGTCTTGGGCATCCGTGAGGATGCTACGGGCGGCGAAGAAAGGCTAGTCCCCAGGAAAAAGGAGAGAGGAGAAAGGAGAGAAGAGAGAGGAGGGTCCTCGTGGCGATTCGAACTGCTCCCTGCGAACCTTTCTCCTCTCTCCTCTCTCCTTTCTCCTCTCTCTTCTCTCTTCTGGTTACGCCACGCTGATCGGCACTTCCCGCGACAGCGCTTCGGTGGCCACCGGGAGCGTCAGCGTCAACACACCAAGTTCGAGCTTCGCATTGAGCCCGGCGAGATCGTACTTGCTGCCGATGGTGTACTGCCGGGTGAAGTTCCCGCGCCCTTCGCGCACCACATTCACGGTGATGGTCCGGTTCTCGGCCGAGACCTTGAGCTGCTCCGGCTTTACACCCGGGACATCGAGGGTGATCACCGCCTGATCGGCGAGCTCCTGCACATCGGCACCGCCGCTCCACACCGGCACATCGAAGGCGCGGGCGATGAAGCGATCGATCGACGGCTCAAGGGCGAAGCCGTTACGGCCGGCAAAACGAGGCATCTGATGACGGGACATCATTGGGACAAGCTCCTCCCCGCAACGGGGCGCTGGTTTGGGCATCGCGGCGGGAGAAATGCCTCCGCCGACACCAGCAGGGAGGGGCATCGGGCGTGCCAGCTCAACTCTGCCAATGTCGGCAGGTTCCGGCGGATCCCCTCGGTCAGAGCGACAGGCCAGATGCCAGATAGACAGTGGGCGTCGCTCTCCACAGAGATCCGCGCCGCGCAAGCGCGGCGCCACCGGAGCCTCCCCCTCCTCCCTCCTCCCTCCTCTCTTCCCCTCCGCTGGCTCAGTCGGCAAACCGCCAGTTCGCCACATACTCGCGCTTGAGCGGGACCTCGGGCTTCAGCAGCGCGCGCACCATCTCGATCGGCATCGGCCCGGTGGCAAGCACCGCATCGTGGAATTGCAGCTCGGTCATCTTCTTTCCCTCCACGACATCGCCATACAACGACCGAAGCTGCATCCCGCCGAGGAGGTAGCCGGCCTGGTAGAGCGGGGAGTAGTTGCCGTTGAAGGAGCGGCGCACCTCGCCGGTGGCCGAGGCCCGCTCGTGACCGACCTTGTCGACGAGGAAATCGATGCACTGCTGCGGCGTCCACTCTCCGAGGTGGAAGCGGAGTGAGAAGATGATCCGGGCGGCGCGGTGCATCCGCCAGAAGAGCGCTCCCATCCGCTGATCGGGGGTCGCCACGAACCCGAGCTCCCAGAGGTGCAACTCCCACCAGAGCGACCACCCCTCCACATAAAAGGGCGTGTCGAAGATTCCCCGCTGGGTGTTGTTGCGGTCGGCCATGAAGCCCTGCAGGTGATGGCCCGGAATCAGCTCGTGCATCACCGTGGCACGTGACATCGGGGCGTTGTTGGCTCGAAGCGCCTGCAGCTTCTCGTCTTCACTCATCGCATCGGTGGGCGAGGAGACCTGGATCACTTCGCCGCCGAGAAAGAACGGATTGGTCTTCTGTGCTTCCGGCGTCATCATCTCCATCCGCCAGATTTCCTTGGCGAGTGCAGGCACCGTGACGAGGTTGTGCTCTTCCACGTACCGGGTCGCTTCCCACGCCATGTCGCGCACCGCGATGACCTGCTCGCCGACCGGCGGATACTCGGTCTTCACCTTCTCGAGCGCCGCCTTCCAGTCGTCACCAAACCCCATTTCCCGTGCGGCACGCTTCGCCTCGGTCTCGAGAAAGGCATACTCCTTCTCGGCGATCGCGATCAGTTCGGCGGGCGTGTAGGGGATCATTTCACCGGCGAGGTCTACGGCGAGGCCATCGGCACCGATCGGGTCGCCGACGATCGGCTCGTCCTGACCTTCCTTGGCGCCCACGACCTTCTCGCGCAACGCCTTGCGGTAGCTCTCGAGCGCCGCGTCGAACTTCTTCGCAGGGTCGGCGACCCACCAGGTGATCTGGGCGTCGTAGCCCTGATAGAACCGGAGCCACGCCGCGAACTGCCGCTTGTAACCAGCGATGGCATCGGCCGCCCGGTACGCCACGATCTTCGAACTCTTCACGCCCGTGGGCACGCCGTCGGTCGAACCAAGACTCTTGCTGACCTTGTCGATCTGGCCGGTCATCCACGCAATGGTGCGCGCCGTGCTCGCGGGGTCGGGACGCTGCAGCGTCCGCCGTGCCTCGAGTAGCGCGGCGAGGGTATCGGCAAACGGCAGCAGCGCCGACATCTCACCCGACAGCTTCGCCTCGCGATCGAGCAGGGCGAGTTCGTAGCGGAGCTTGTTGTCGAAGAGGACGTAGTCCACCTGCGCCGGCCGCGAGAGCTTGTCGAACGGCAGCGCCTTGAGCTTGGACCGCCAGGTCGTGTTGAAGCTCCGCAGCCGCTCGCGCCGCACAGTCGAGTACTCCGTGGTGTAGCGACGGCTCAACGCGCTCCGGTCGGCCTGCCAACGGTCGAGGACCTGAGCAATCTCGCTCTTCGGTTGCGCCACCAATGCGACCAGATCGGGGACAACCGGATCGCCACTTCCGCCCTTGATGGGCGCACGGACCTGCGCCGAAAGCGGAATGCCGACGAAACAAAGCGAGGCGCCGAGCGCGAGGCGACGGATCACGAGCGAACTCCGGAAGTTGAGTGCAGCAAAGGTAGCGCGGCTATCGGTGGAGGACTCGCGCCATCGCATGCGCGAGCTCCGCCACGGTATACGGCTTCTCGACGACTTCGCAGCCGCTCTCGGCAATGAAAGCCGCCGTCGCCGGCTCAACCACATCGCCCGTCACGAAGATCAGCCGATCGAGCAGTGCCGGTCGATCGACGCGCAGGCGAGCGAAGAGCTCGCGGCCACCGATCCCCGGCATCTTCAGGTCGCATAGCACGAGGGCCGGGAGTTCTTCATCGCTCACGTGCAACAGAATCGCGAGCCCCTCCTCCCCGGAAACCGCCTCGCGCACCAGCCAGCCGCTCCGGTGCAGCAGACGAGAAAGCGTCGAACGTACCGAACTCTCGTCGTCGACGATGAGCACCGTGGCCGTCCCGCCCAAACCCGAAGCCGGTCCCGGAATCGCCAGGCGAGAAGGCGGAGTGGTCGTCGTCCATTCCCTCTCGTCGGCGGTGACGACTGGGAGCGCGAGGACAAAGCGCGCACCGACGCCCGGGGCGGGGCGATTCTCGAGCCGGAGCGTCCCGCCGTGCTGTTCGACGATCCCGAGGGAGACCGAGAGACCAAGCCCGGTTCCCTGCCCCACGGGCTTGGTGGTGAAGAAGGGTTCGAAAATCCGGCCGACCGCATCAGGCGGTACACCTGGCCCGCTGTCTTCGACCGCGAGGAAGACCATCGCGCCGGTATCCCAGCAGCGGAGTCGCACCCATCCCCCGGGACCCGCTGCTGCCCGGGCATTGTCGAGCAGGTTCACCACCACTTGCTCGATAGCAAGCCGGTCAGCGAGCGCCCGTTGCATCACCTCGGGAACCTCGAGGGTCACCGCGATACCGGTTGCCGGCTCCTCAGCCGCGTATCCCGCGACCAGGCGCTGCGCGAGTTGGCAGAGGTCCACCGGGTCACGTCGCTTCTCGCGCTGGCGGACGAACGCGAGCAGGTCCTTCACGATGTGACGGGCCCGATGCGCCTGCTCGTAGATGAGTTGCAGCGAGGAGCGCGTCTCCGCGCCCCGCTCCTCTTGCAGGAGTTGCTCGCTCTGGCCGAGCACCACGGCGAGCGGGTTGTTCAGCTCGTGCGCCACGCCTGACACCAGCCGGCCAATGGCGAGCATCTTCTCCGAATCCGCCACCCGACGCTCGAACTGTTCGCGCTCGGCATCGGCCAGTTGGCGTTGGGTGAGGTCGCGGAGGATGACGACGCGCCCGGTGCGCGCGGTGCCGCGCAACACACCGACCGAAAATTCCAGCGGGAATTCGCTGCCGTCATTCCGTACCCCGTCGCCACGCAGCGTGAGCGGCCCTTCGAGGGGACCGGATGCGCCCGATTCGATCGAGTCAGTCGCCAATCGGCCGGGCAGCGTCTCGTTCGCTACGACAAAATGATCGAGCGAGCGGCCCAGCATCTCCGCCATCCGAACGCCGAACATCCGCTCGGCGGCGGAATTTCCGAGATCCACCCGCCCCTCGCCATCGAGGGTGATGATGGCCTCTTCGGCCGCCTCGATGATCCCGGCAAGGCGCGCTTCGGATGCGGCAAGATCGGCGAGGCGCCCCTCTCGTTCCGCAGCGAGATCGATGAACGATGCCTGGACGATACAGGCAACGACGGCGGCGCCGAGGAGGGTCGCGACGAGGGCGTCGCCATATCCTGACGCACGGGCGATCGCGTCAATCCACGGCGCCGTTGTTCCCAGCGAGCGGCCGAAGAACACCGCGAGGAAATAGATGGACCAGAGGGTTGCGTAGATCGCGAGGGCAAAGGCGAGGAACCGGGGCGCACGACGATGCGGACGCGCCACGCGCCGGAGAATCAGTGCGGCCGAGGCAAAGAACAGGAGTGGCGTGACGACGACCTGCACCTGCGTGATCCGGCCGGCATCGAGCAGCAACGTGAGGAAGCCGCCGACCACCGCGGCACTGACACCGACGAGTTGCTCCACGCGTGGAGCCACCGCGATGCCGGCGGCCTGCAGCGCACCGAGGGCAACCATGACCAGGAAGACGAACTTCGACGGGGCATACAGATGTCCGGCGACAAAGAGCAGCGAATTTGGCAGCGACCAACCCAGACCTGCGGAGAGGGGCGGGAGCAGGAATCCGGTCAACCCGAGCAGCAGTGCCGCCCACGCACTCGACCAGGTCGCCAACAGTCGTCGCTGTGCACCGAGGCGGGCGAGTTGACGGAAAAGGGCGAGCAGCACCAGCGCGCTCGCCCACTGAACCAGGACGCCGACGATCTCGAGTAGCGTGAATTCGCCCACGGTGCGTCAGTCGCCTGCGCGGGCGACTCGCATCGCCCGGATCAGGTGACCGCCTGCGTGCGCCGGGGCGTCAGACGTAAATGGCCCCGCCGCCAGCCCGGAACTCTTCCGACTTCTGCGCCATCCCCGCTTCCGCTTCCATCTGCTTCGCCGAATCGCGGATATCCTGCGAGATCCGCATCGAACAGAACTTCGGCCCGCACATCGAACAGAAGTGGGCAATCTTCGCCCCTTCGGCGGGGAGCGTCTCGTCGTGGAAGGCGAGCGCGGTGACCGGATCGAGCGCGAGATTGAACTGGTCGCGCCAGCGGAATTCGAAGCGCGCCTTGGAGAGGGCGTTGTCGCGC
>JBDSMX010000169.1:0-4393 GCA_039915645.1 Gemmatimonadales bacterium
GAGCAACAGGGTGAATGCAACGAGTGATGCGACGGCAGTGGCAATTCTCGACATGGCAATCTCCTTGGGGTACTGGACCGGTTCCTTGACGGGCAGAAGATGACCCGGCCCTTCGGCTCGGAAGAAGCTCCAAAACGGAGCCATCTGACCAGTCCAACAGCAGCGCCAGTGCCGACGCGCCTTGGACTGGCACCTCTGCTCAGCCTTGGCCCTTCTGGGAATCGCCGAATCGACTATTCCTTGTAGGAGGCCGAGCGAGTTCTCGCCAAACACTGGGTGGAGTGCGCCACTCTCACGTTCACCTGCCCTGGAGTGCGCATCATGCAGACACTTGTCCGACCGCTGATCGGCCTCTCCCTGTTCGCCGCCACACTCGGCGCGCAGGCCCCCGCCGCGCTCAACCGCGCCCAGCAAATGATCGGTGGTGGCAAGTTCGCCGAGGCAACGACGCTGATCGACAGCGTCATCGCGGCCCAGCCTGCCCTGCCACGCGCCTGGGTGCTTCTCGCTGCCGCGCGTCGCGGCGCGGGGAAGGACGATGACGCGGTGACGGCGTTGCGGCAGGCCACCATCCTTCCCAACGGACCGGGGATGGCCGCTCTCCCGCTCTTCCTGCTCTTCGCACGTCGGGGCGAGGTCGACTCTGCCTATGCGTGGCTTCCGCTGGCGCGGCGGGCGGGGCGCGATCTCAGCAGTCTGACCTTCAATGCCGATATCAAGCCGCTGCATGATGATCCGCGCTTCGCCTTCCTTTTTGTCGATCGCGCATCGTTTGCGCCGCCGTTCGTCGAGCCGATCCGCATCATCCACGAATGGCGGGGCGAGGCGAGCGGGGATGAGTTCGGGTGGATTGCTCGCAGTATCGGCGATGCCGACGGCGATCGGGTCAATGACGTGGTCATCTCGGCGACGCAGAATCCACCGTTCGGCGGCGCACGGGGCAAGCTCTACGTCTATTCCGGCAAGAGCGGCGCCCTGCTCTGGCAGCATGAGGGCCCCGCCGGCGCACTGCTCGGCACGGGGCTCGAGGCCGCGGGTGATGTGAATGGTGACGGCATTCCCGATGTGGTCGCCGGTGCGCCGGGGATCAATACGGTCTTCGTCTTTTCTGGTCGAGATGGTCGGGAGTTGCTCGCGCTGCGTGGCGATTCGATCGATGGCGACCTCGGGGCCTCGACGTCGGGGATCGGCGACTTCGACAAGGACGGCCACGCCGACATCATCGCCTCGGCCCCTTCGAGTCCTGCCAAGGGAGCGGGCACGGGCCGAGTGTACATCTTTTCCGGCGCCGACGGCCATCGACTGCTGACGCTGACGGGTGACAGCGCCGGAGTGAACTTCGGTTCGACGGTCGGAGGCGGTCAGGGGAAATATTTCATTGTTGGTGCATCGGGAGCCGGTCACGGCGGGCGCGTCTACATCTATGATCACCTTTCCCCTACGCCACGGTTTGTTGAGGAGGCCGATTCGACCGGCGCCGCCCTGGGCGCGATGTTCGTCTCGGTGGTGGGTGATGTCGATGGCGACGGAACGACCGATATCTACGCGACCGACTTCTCCAATCAGGCCAACGGCCCGGCAACAGGTCGCAGCTATGTCTACTCCGGCAAGACTGGCGCGGTGATCACTGTTTCCACCGGCGCTCTGCCGGGGGAAGGATTCGGGATCGGTGCCGGGCGTACTGGAGACGTGAACGGCGACGGTCGCGACGATCTGGTGGTGGGTTCGTGGCAATATTACGGCGCCGCGTGGTCTGGCGGGCGCGTGGTGGTTCTCTCCGGGAAGGATGGCAGCGCATTGATGACGATCACGGGCAAGGTGCCCGGCGAGACGCTTGGCTTCGACGCGGTCGGCATTGGTGACGTCGATGGCGACGGCTCGACCGACTTTCTCATCACTTCGGCGTGGAGTCTCGTGAACGGGCCGCGGTCGGGTCGAGCCTATATCGTGTCCGGGGAGAGGATCAGGCGTCGGAAGTGAGGTCCGCGAAGGATTGCAACCTTTCGCGCATCCCCGTAGTCAAACGCCCATACCCATGGATCTCCTTTCGATTTCCGCCCCTGACCGCATCTGGTCGAGTGACCGCTGGCTCGAGCTGTCACACTGCTCGGTGCAACGGCCTTTCCCGGTCCATTTTCATCCCGAAATCGTTGTCGCGGTCATTGTCAACGGTGCCGAGCTGGTGATCAGCGGCGGAGTGGAACAGATCGCCGAGACCGGCTCCATCGTGGTATTCGAGCCGGAACAACCGCACCGCAACGTCCCGGTGGGCGACCGTGGCGTACAATATCGTGGTTTTTATCTCGACCCCACGCAACTGCTCTGCCCGGATATCGTCAGATTGCGCGAGCATGTCATTCACGATCGGGACGCCGCTCGCAGGCTGATTGAACTCCATCGTGCACTCGAGATCGTCCCCTCGTCAGGCCTGGTTCGCGAGGCAACAACTGCCATTGCAGGCGTGTACCTCGGCCTCCCACGTGCCGCAGAGATGGAGCCGTTACGCGAGGAACTGCGGCGGATCGCCGCGATCCTGCGCGAGCGTTGCCAGGAGCGGCTGCCCTGGTCCGAGCTTGCGCGTTCGGTTGATATCTCGCCGGCATTTCTCGCCCGCCGATTTGCCATCTGCTTCGGTGTCCCGCCGCATACCTACCAGGTGCAACATCGCGTTGCCCAGGCCAAGCGACTGATTCGCGAACGTCGCCCGCTTTCCGCCGTCGCCATCGAATCCGGATTTGCCGACCAAAGCCACTTCACGCATCAGTTTGCGCGCTATGTCGGTCAGACCCCTGGGCGCTTCGCTGCCGGGCAGAAAAACACAAGACGCTAGCTTTCTGCAGCACTACGTTACCGCATGCATACACTTCTCCTGCCTGTCAGCCTCGTCGCACGAATGTTGGGTGGCGGCGACTGTATCGCTCCTCCTGCCGCCCAAGTCACGGCGGTGGAAAGCATCCTGACCGCCACCAACAGTGGCCGCCCCGGCTCGATCGCGGCCGCGGTCGCGGCGTCGTGGTCCGGCGCCGACACATCTGCTGCGGTACGCGCTCAGGCGCTCTCCCAACTCGGCGTCGAGCACTGGAAGAGTCGAGGATGGCGAATCCACGGGGTGTGCGTTGCGTCGCCAACTACCGTGTTCGCCCTGGGTGAGAATACGATTTCCCTGGAACGCGATTCCCTCAATTTCCGATTCGACACCGCGGGCAGGACCCAGTCGCTGTTGGTCTACACCGGTGTTGATGTGCCTATCGATCCGCGAGATACCAGCTCCGATGTTGCACGCGCCAGGGCATTGGCGCGCTATCTCGACCGTCTGCGAAATGCCGGGCTGTTCTCAGGGTCCGTTCTGGTGAAGCGAGGCACTACAACACTCTTCGCGGACTCGGCCGGTGTCGAGCTGCGCCCGGGCGGTCGCCCGATCGGGCTGGATTCACGCATCAATATTGCCTCCAGTGGCAAGTTATTCACCGCCACGTCCATCATGCAGCTGGTCTCGTCCGGGGTCATCTCCCTCGATGACACCCTGGGGAAGTTCTACGCGGATTCGGAATTGTCGGCACCGGTACGTTCGGTACGATTGAGGTACATCCTCGCTCACACCTCCGGAATCACCGACCGGCGCGACACGCTGGCCTCGAAGCCCGGTGAACGTTTCGTGTACTCGAATCTCGAGTTCGTCATTCTGGGGGACGTGCTTGAGCGTGCCAGCGGCGAACGATGGGAGGATTATTTCGCGGAGCACATCTTTCGCCCTGCCGGAATGACGCGGACAGGACGGGCTGTGCTGACCCGGCCGGTGAATTACCTCGCGATGGGATACATCCCGCAATTCAGCGACACCGGGTTGGTGCTGGCTGCCAATCCGCTGTTGCACATCTGGCCGGGAAATACCGCTGGGGCCCTGTTCTCCACCACGAACGATCTGGCGCGTTTCGCCGAGGCATGGCGCGCGGGGGTGTTGCTGCCGCGCCGGTGGGTCGATTCGATGCGGACGCTGCACAACACCACGAAGGGTTCGGAATATGGTTACGGGGTCATGCTCTGGCGCGCTCCACGCATCTGGGGCCACGCAGGCGACCTTCCGGGGACTGACGCTGATGTCGAGATCATCGAGCCGAGCGGGGTCATCTCGGTGGTGCTCTCGAACATGAGCGGCGTGAACAATCCAGTGCGGCGCCGCATCGCGCGACTGTGGGGTGTAGTCGCGCGGTGACGGGCCCGCGGGGCGGAACAGCGTCCATCGATGCGAAAGGACCTGGCCCCCGGCCCCTACGGCGCCCAGCCCCTACCGAACCCGCCGCCCGCCGATCATCACGAAGCTGACCCGTTCCATCGCCGTCACGTCGTTCAGCGGATTCCCCGGCACCGCCACGAGATCCGCGAGCTTCCCGAC
>JBDSMX010000246.1:0-4314 GCA_039915645.1 Gemmatimonadales bacterium
CCCCCCGTCGACGTGAAGTAAGTTGGAACCCCCTCAGGGGTATCGCGCTTTGCAGCGCGATCCTCGCCTCGCTCGCCGGCTGCGAGGCCGCTGCTCTCAGCTCCGAAGACTGCTTGACCCGTGCGCCCGTCCTTTCCGTCGCTGAGCTCAAGAGTCCACCTCGCAAGCGAATTCACACGATCATCCCAGACGGGGACCCTCGTCGTCGGCGAGCTGTGGCTTTCGGTAAGGCCCACAACGACGGTGTGCGGGATTACGTCCGCCGCGCAAGAAGGCTCCTGACTGATACCACCTCCCTCGAAGGGCTCGTCGATGTTCTGGTAACCGCTGGTCGCGAATACGCGACCGCGCAGGGCGACAGCCCGGACTCTATGGAGATAACCGTCAAAGTGGCGATGTTGGCTGGGTTCGCCGGCAAGGATTCGGTTCCTGCAGTTCGACGGGTCGCCGACAGACTCAAGTCGAACCGGTTGGTTCGTGAGCGGTTCGACAGTACTATGGCGTACGCCGGTCGACTCCGCGCCAACGGCCGTGTGGGTCGTCACCTGTCGGGCGCGAATTTGAATATGGTGATGTCCGATTCCCAGGCGTTCATGAATGCAGGTGCTGATATGTACGTGTCGAGCACTGATGGAACTGTCGCAGCGGCAGACGCGATTCAAAACACCGATGACGCAGCCGATTACTGGCTACCCCAGATCAATAGTGAGAGCGCTTGGGCCGAGGCCACGGTCGCAGTCCAGGAACTCGCCGACAGCTCTCGCAATATTTGGGAGGAAGCCACGCTGGACGCATTTATTGCGGCCAATGGGGACACAACGATCTTCAATCCGGTCTATCGCTTGAGTGGAAACCGAACGTGCGCCAAGCAACCGCCGGGCACTGAGACCTACGGCGGCGGCGGTGCGAACGTCATTGCTTGCCCGCAATGCTGGGCCGCCGCGGCCGGCTTTGTTGCAGGTGACTTGGGTGCGGGAATCTCGAATTACGGCAACAAAGTGGCCCACCCGGTTTCCTCAGTGGTTGAGCAGTCAGTCGTTTGGGGTGTCGCTGGCTACGCTGCGACTTGGGCCACTGGTTCGGCCGTCGCTACCGCGATTGAAACGCGCATTGGCGGAGCCGTCAAGGCCATCTGGGCGTGGATCACCTGAGAGGGGAGGCTTTCATGCTTAGTCCTCAACGCCCTTCATTGGCTCGAGCCGTGGTGAACGTAGGTGTCGGCTTGGCCCTTGTAATTGCTTGCTCACTGATCGTTCAGCGACTCACAGGCGGTCGGCCGTTCAGTCCCGGAACTTACGCAGTGCTTGGGGCGATCCTGATCACCACGCAGGCGGTCTTGTGGTACAAGAAATCCAAGGGTAGCTGAGCGGGGTGTCGTGGAAGTCATAAGGGCGCCGGATCGAGGTGATCCGGCGCCCTTATGGTTCCTGCGACGGTGCTCAGAATGTCGCAGAAATGCTGCCAGGCGCCGATCGATTCCTTGACCACTGTTCTTCCCGGGACCGGACTGGATTATCACTTACTTTGTCAGTGTTGGTCTCATGGGCAGGGAGTACCGCGTTTTTCTGATCGTGCGGCCTCCGGGGCAGGGACTTCCGACGAGTTGTGATTGGCGATTCTCCCCGCGTGAAAACCGACCATGTTGCCGACCGCCCCCGCGAGCGCCTTTGGCGCCTGGGCCCCTCCTCGTTGACGCCGCAGGAACTTCTCGCCATCCTGCTAGGGACTGGCGATACTCGAGCGGACGCTCTGGCGGTGGCAGCGAGGCTGCTTGCCCCCGCTGGCGGGACGCTTCGTCGCCTCGCCGCCCGTCCGGCGGCCGAGCTGCAGCGAACGCCAGGCGTGGGGCCGGCCAAGGCGGCCCGGCTCCTCGCGGCCTTCGAGCTGGCGGTTCGACTCAGTCAGGAGGGACGCCCGGCGCTCGAGCGGATCGCGGAGCCAGCCGATGTGGCCCGGCTGGTTGGCCACCGGTTGCGAGATCTGGAAGTGGAGGAGTTCCACCTGCTCGCGCTCGATACCCGGTCGCGGGTGCTCCGCGATGTGCTGGTGACGCGTGGCCTGCTGGACAGTTCGCTGGTGCATCCGCGCGAGGTGTTCCGCGCGGCGATCGCCGAAGCTGCTGCCGGGATCATCCTGGTGCACAACCATCCGAGTGGGGATCCGACTCCCTCGGCCGAAGACCGCGCCGTGACCAGGCAACTGGTGGCGGCAGGACAACTGCTGGATGTGCCGGTGTACGATCACGTGATCGTGGCCGGCGACCGATTTCTCTCCTTCGCGACTGCGGGGCTGCTGTGACGTCTGGTGCCGTGCCGAGTTCGCTGACGGATCTCTCGCCTGCCTTCTTCCTCATTCTGGAGAAGCACGCGGAGCGGCTCGACATTGCCCTGATCGATCGTGCCCTGCGGTATTCCGCCGCGGCGCATCGCGGCCAGAAGCGCATGAGTGGGGAAGACTTCGTCGAGCACTCGATTGCGGTCGCGTCGATCCTCGCGGGCTTCCTCGTCGACACGACCTCCATCTGCGCCGCCCTGCTCCACGATGTGGTCGAGGATTCCGATCTCACCGCCGACGACATTGCGCGCGAATTCGGCAATGAAGTGGCTGGCCTCGTCGAGGGGCTCACCAAGATTTCGCATCTCTCCTTCCGCTCCTCGGTGGAGGAACAGTCCGAGAACTACCGCAAGCTCCTCCTCTCGGTGGCCAAGGACGCCCGCGTCATCATCATCAAGCTCGCCGACCGGCTGCACAACATGCGGACACTCGAGCACCTGACGCTCGAACGACGTCAGCGCATCGCCACCGAGACGCGCGAGATCTATGCTCCGCTGGCGCACCGCTTCGGCATGGCCAATGTGAAGGCGGAACTCGAGGACCTGGCATTCAAGTTCCTCGAGACCGAGGAGTATCAGGCGCTCGCGCAGCAGGTGGCCGCCAAGCGCACGGCGCGCGAGCAGATGATCGGGCGGATGCGCAGTCCGCTCGAACAGGAGCTCAAGCGCGCCGGCATCGAATGGTACGACGTCAGCGGCCGGCCCAAGCATCTCTGGTCGATCTATCAGAAGATGCGGAAGCGGAACAAGCCGTTCGATGAGATCTATGACCTGATGGCGATGCGGGTAATCGTCCGGACGGTGCCCGAGTGCTATCACGTGCTCGGCATCATCCATCACGTCTGGACGCCGGTGCAGGAGCGGATCAAGGACTATATCGCGAGCCCCAAGAGCAACGGGTACCAGTCGCTGCATACCACGATCTTCGGGCCCGGCGGGCAGCTGTTCGAAATCCAGATTCGCACCCAGGAGATGCATCGCACCGCCGAGTACGGCATCGCGGCGCACTGGCTCTACAAGACCGTGGAAGAAGGCGAAGACGATGTCGGCCGCCAGCTCGGCTGGTTCCGCCAGCTGCTGGAGCTGCAGCAGGAGAGCGCGTCACCCGAGGACTTCCTCGAGTTCCTCAAGGTCGACCTCTATCACGACGAGATCTTCATCTTCACGCCGCAGGGCGACGTCAAGCAGCTCCCCAAGGGCGCGACGGCGATCGACTTTGCCTTCCACGTCCACACCGACGTCGGTCTCCGCACTTCAGGCGCGAAGGTCAACGGTCGCATCGCACCGCTGCATCGCGAGCTCAAGAACGGCGATACCGTGGAGATCCTGACCTCGCCGCATGCGAAACCGAGTCGCGACTGGCTGAGTCACGTGCGTACCGGTCGCGCGCGTGCCAAGATCAAGCAGTGGATCCGCCAAGAAGAAGAGACGGTCTCGCTGCAGCTGGGTCGCGAGATCCTGACGCGCGAGCTCAAGCGCCGCCGCCTCACCGCGCCCGCGCCCGAGGCGATGGAGACCGCGGCTGTCGCGCTCAACCTCCTCGATGGCGACGCACTCGAGGTCTCGCTTGGCCGCGGCGACCTCGCGGTCGGTCAGGTGATGAAGGCACTTTTCCCGGATCTCGCGCCGGACGCACTGCAGGAGAAGCCGCCAACCGTCTTCGGGCGCGTCATCGACCGGATCAGGCTCGGGCGGGGCATCAAGATTCAAGGTGTCGATGGGTTGATGGTGCGCTACGCACAGTGTTGCCAGCCAGTCCCGGGCGACCCGGTCGTTGGATTTGTCACGCAGGGCAGGGGCATTTCGATTCACCGCGCCGATTGCCCCAATCTCCTCACCCTCGGCGACCAGGGTCGGCGGGTCGAGATCGACTGGCAGGAGCAGACCGGCGAGACCTATGCGGTGCGCCTGCTCATCAACGGCGAGGATCGTCGCGGGCTCTATGCCGACATCATGCAGGTCATCTCGCAGACGGGCACCA
>JBDSMX010000259.1:0-2730 GCA_039915645.1 Gemmatimonadales bacterium
GTACAGCTCTGGATCCGGGCCCGGCATCGCACGCTGGCCGAGGCCGATGCGCAGGCAATCGCCGAGCTCCGCGAGGAGCAGCAGGAGCTTCAGGCGCACGTCGCGGAACTCGAGGAACGCCTCGACTTCACCGAACGGCGCCTGCTGCAGGCCGGCGAAGCTCCATTCAAGCCTGAGCCGCGACACCTGACTCCGGTGTAAGCCGACACCACGCCTCATCGCGATCGTTCAGCTCCCTGCAACTTCCCTTTCATCGAGTGAGGCAGTATGACACCGAACATGGGTGCCGTGGACCGCGTGCTACGGACGCTGGTCGCCATCGTCGTCGCGTATCTCTACTTCACCGGCAAGATCCCCGGAACGCTTGGCATTGTCCTCATGGTATTCGCGGTGATTTTCGTGGTGACATCGTTCATGAGCTGGTGCCCGATCTATGCCCCGTTCAAGTTCTCGACGCGCGGCAGGTCGGCGGGTGCCAGCTGAAACTGCAGTCACCGTTGGGCATCGAACCCGGAGCCATAACACGATGAGATCAATCACCCCACTGTTCCTGAGCCTGCTCCTCGGGGCTTCCGTGGTGCCGAACCTCGCTGCCCAGTCCACCGCCTCGAGCTCCTTCCTCTACCTCTGGACCGGTTCGGCCGACAGCACCAAACCGGATTTCCTCGCGGTGCTCGATGTCCGCCCAACCGCCGGGCGCTACGGCAATCTCGTGGCCACCGTGCCGGTACCGGGCCTGCACAACGGGCCGCATCACACCGAGCACGCGATGCCGGCCGACAATCGACTCTTCGCCAACGGCTTCGGCGGCGGCAAGACCTTCATCTTCGATCTCAACGATCCGGCCCACCCAAAGCTCGACGGCGAGTTTGGTGATGTCGCCGGGATGATGCATCCGCACTCGTTCCTGCGACTCCCCAACGGCAATGTGCTCGCGACCTTCCAGATGCAGCACGTCGGCAGCACCATGGCTCCTGGCGGCCTCGCAGAACTCACCAATCGCGGCGCACTGGTACGCTCGGTCTCGGCCAATGCTCCGGGGATCGATCCGCGGATCCGCCCGTACTCGGCGGTGATCATCCCGAAGCTCGATCGAATCGTCACCACCACGACCGACATGGCAAGCGATTCAGCCTCGCGATCGCTGCAGCTCTGGCGGCTCTCCGATATGAAGCTGCTGAAGACCTTTGAGCTGCCGGGCGGTCCCCGCGGCGACGATAACGAAGCCACCGCCGAGCCGCGACTCCTCTCTGATGGCAAGACCGTGCTGGTCTCGACCTTCAACTGCGGGCTCTACCTGTTGAGCGGACTCGAGAGTGCCACCCCAAAGGGATCGCTGGTCTCGAGCTTCCCGCGCAAGAAGGGCGAGTATTGCGCCATCCCCGTCATCGTCGGGCATTTCTATCTCGTCACGGTGCCGGCGTGGAGTGCCGTGGTCTCCCTCGACATCTCCGATCCCGCAAAGCCGCGTGAAGTCTCTCGTGTCACGCTGGGGGCGGATGATGTGCCTCACTGGATTTCGGTCGAACCGAATCACAAGCGCGTGGTGATCACCGGCTATGGCGCGATGGCGAGTCGGGTGATGCTGGCCAATTTTGATGACGTCACCGGAAAGCTCACCCTCGACGAGCGCTTCCGCGATGAAGGGGCCGCCACCCCGGGTGTCCGGATGGACAACAAGGTCTGGCCGCACGGGGGCAATGGCGCCGGCAAGCCGCACGGCGCGGTATTCAGCAACGAACGCCCCGCAGGGAGGCCATGATGAAGCGAATGGTCCTGGTGCTCGCGGTCGCCGTGCTGACGCTCGGCTTCGTGAAGCGGGCGCCGCACCCGTATCACATTGTCTTCGATCTCTCGAGCCGCGACACGCTGGACCAGAAGATGGCGCTGCGACTCATCGGCGAAGCGAGTTCGAACCCGAAGGCCAAAGTGGAACTGGTGATGTACGGCAAGGGATTCGAACTGGTGATGCCGGAGCGCTCACTCTACCTGGCGCAGGTGAAGGAACTCCAGAAGCGCAACAACGTCGACTTCCGGGTCTGCGAAATCGCGATGAAGAACAGCCAGGTCGTCAAAAGCCAGCTCGCACCAGGCGTCGGCACCGTCCCCGACGGACTCTACGAGCTGGTTTCAAAGCAGCAGGACGATTGGGGCTACATCAAGGTCAAGTTCTGATCTCGCCCTTGACGGCTGGCTTGCTGACCAGCGCTCCGAAGCGAACCTCCAGCCGGGCCAGGCGTCCTCAACGATGCAAATCGACGCGTTGCGGCCGACCGTCCAGCTGAGCTCGCCACCACCGAACCCACCATTTACTTGACAGTCGTACCGACGATCGAGAGTCAATTCGCCCGATCACGGCAGATTCCTCCCCGCCAAAGCGACCGCCCGACGGCAAAACCGCGAGTGTTGCTCCGCAACCGCATATCGCCACGCGCCTTACCAAAGCTGGGCAATCCGGCACGAAGGTCGCACTTCCAAAGGTGACCGCCCGTCGAGCGGAGCGTTCATATCCAAAGAAAGCGGCCACCGATGTCCGATGCACGCCACGGCAACCTCCAGGACGACAATCTCCTCGCGATTCAGGACTCGGAGGCGCTCCTGCAAACTGGCGCGCTGCAGAGCGCCATCTTCAACAGCGCCAATTTTTCCAGCATCGCGACGGACGCCCGTGGCGTGATCCAGATCTTCAACGTCGGCGCCGAGCGGATGCTGGGCTACACGGCAGCCGAC
>JBDSMX010000272.1:0-4755 GCA_039915645.1 Gemmatimonadales bacterium
GCTTCCACGCAAAGGGCCGAAGGATGTTCGCTACGCCTTCGGCCACATCCACATCAAGACGGCGCCAGTCGCGAGACCGTAAAGGATCGCGTCGAAAGTCTCCTTGAACGCGGTCGACCACTTCCGCTGATACCAGATCGAGAGCGGCCACGCGCCGAAGCCCCAGGCGCACGCGCTAATGATCGCCGAATAGTGGAACACCGCGCGCGGGTTGCCGCCGGGTGCCACGATCGAGCCGGTCACCCAAGCCGCAATCGCCGAGATGAGCAAGGTGAACCCGAACCAGGCAGCCATGGTCTTGCCCATGTGCATTCCCCCCGGCGGCATCAGCGTCAGGTGAAATGTGGGCCCGCGTTCGAAGTGCGCGATGAAATCGGGATTCTTGCCGCCACCCGGCAATTGTGGATTCGGCACAGCATAGTCACCGGGCGCGAGGTTCAGCAACTGGATCGCAGCGACCGCGGCGTCGTGATTCGGGACGATGCCGTAGTCACCCTTGTGCCACGGCATCCCGAAGTGCACGACCATCGAAAGGATGAGCACAGCGACTGCAGCCAGCACGACAGGGAGCAGCAACGACGTGAACGGTGTCATCCAGTGCCTCGCGTTGTGGGATGGAGAGAGAGCGCTCGCTCAGCCTTCCTTGTTCTTGTCGTCCCAGAGCATCGGCTCCCAGAGTTCGACCTTGTTGCCCTCCGGATCCAGAATCCACGCGAACTTGCCGTTCTCGGCCAAATCGGGCCCTTTGACGATTTCAATGCCGGCCGCGCGCAGTTGCGCCAGCATCTCGTCGAGATTGTCGACCCGGTAGTTGATCATGAAAGGCGATTCGCTCGGTGCGAACCACTTGCTGTCCTTCCCGGCGAGGTGCCAGACGGTCAGGCCCTTGTCCTCGGCCTTGTCATCGGGCCAGCGGAGGATTGCGCCGCCCCAGGCCTCGGCCGGCATCCCCAGGTGCTTCTGGTACCACGCCGACAGCTCCTTGTGGTCGCCCTTGCTCTTGAAGAAGACACCCCCGATTCCGGTGACACGTGCCATCGATGAACTCCGTAGGATTGAGGCGGCAGGTTGGTATCCCTGAAGATAGGTCGCGAATTGGGGGAGAGCGAACGCCTCCGAGGGCCGAAACGTTGCAACGTTACCGACCTACGGCGCATCAACCCCGTGAAGCTCGAGCACGTACCCCACCCGAGGAGTCTCAATCCCCTTGGGAGTGGCGCTGTCTCACGCCAAGCCACCTGAACCCGGAGTTGAAGTGACCTTCCGACTCGTACAGCTCACCGCCCTGCTCGTGGGACTTCCTGCCCTGGCGATTGCCCAGTCCGGCACGGTTCGTTACAACGAGACCACGGCGCTCGATTTCAAGATTCCGCCCAATAGCCCCATGGCCGGCCGTTTTCCCAAGTCGATGACCAAGCCGATGCAACTCACCTTCACACCCGAGGCTGCCCTTTTTGCTGAGGCGCCCCGCACCGAAGGAAACCCGAATGGCGAGACGCGGGTCGTGACCGGCGGCACCAACGCCGTCTTCATCGGTGGCGGTGGCGGCCAGCAGATGGAAGTCCGCCGCGATGGCGAAATGGCGATGGGGGGCGGGCCGATGTTCATGTTCGGTGGTGGCGGGCCCGGTCAGGGCACGGTAGCCGGTGCCTTCACCAATCTCTCTGACGGCAGCTACATCGAGATGCGCGAGTTCCTAGGCAAGAGTTTCCGGATTCCAGACTCCCGCCCGACCTTCAGCTGGAAGCTCACTGGCGAGCAGGCGACCTTCCTGGGTCACCCGGTCCTTCAGGCCAAGGCCACCCGCGATAGCACCACCCTCGAGGCGTGGTTCACGCCAGACATCCCGGTCTCTGCAGGACCCGCTCAGTACGGCGGGCTCCCGGGACTGATCCTGACCCTCACGGTCGATTCGAACAAGGTCATCTACACGGCCACCGCCATCGACCTCACCACGGCGGTCGCGCCGATCAAGATCCCCTCGCAGGGGAGCAAAGTGACGCGGGCAGAGTTCGACAAGATCGTCAAGGAAAAGATGGACGAGATGGCGAAGGGCCGTCGTGGGCGGGGGAACTAAGTGACGCTTTCATTGTTGCGTCGCGTCTCCGGCATCACGAGTGCAATCGTGATGGCCGCCACCGCGACCCTCGCCGCGCAGCAGTACAATGTGAAGGGCGTGGTGATCGACTCCACGAAGACCGCGAAGCAGGGGGCCATGGTCGTCGCGCTGAACCGCCTCGACTCAACCATCGTGACCTTCGCGACCACAGGTTCGACGGGTCGCTTCGACCTCGCCCGCCTCAAGCCGGGCAACTACATCCTGCAGGTGACGGCGATCGGCTTCAAGCCGGTCAAGCGCAACTTCACCATCGGCAATGCCAGCATCGCCGCCGATACGGTGGTGATGATCGCAGCGCCGTACAAGCTCGGTGAACTGGTCGCAACGGCCGAGCATGTGCCGATCGTGAACAAGCCCGATACCCTCGAGTACAACGCCGAGGCCTTCAAGACCAGGGCGAATGCCCCGGTGGAGGAGCTCCTCAAGCGCTTGCCCGGGATGACCGTCGACGCCGACGGCACCATCAAGGCGCAGGGCCAGACGGTGCAGAAGGTGCTGGTGGACGGCAAGGAGTTCTTCGGCAATGATCCGAAGATGGCGACCAAGAATCTTGCCGCAGCCGCGATCGACAAGGTGCAGGTGCTCGACAAGAAGTCGGACGCCGCAGAGTTCTCGGGAATTGACGACGGCAACCAGCAGAAGACGATCAATCTGGTACTCAAGCCGAATGCTCGCGTCGGGTACTTCGGGCGGTCGTCTGCCGGTGTTGGTCCTGCGCCGGGAGTCGAGGGTGCGTTCGCCGGCTCGAAGGGCGACAATGCCCGATACACTGGCGCGCTCAACCTCAACCGCTTCTCCCCCACGACGCAGCTCTCGATGATCGGGAGCCGGAACAACGTCGGCAATTCAGGGTTCTCCCTCGGGACGGTATCTGACGTCGGCCGGGGCGTGAGCGGAGGCAGCAGCGGGGGCTTCAGCGAGACGATGGCACTTGGTCTCAATGGCAGCCAGCAGTTCGGCAAGGATAGCTGGCTCCGTGGCAGCTACTTCCTCAGCACCAGCGACAACCGCCGGCAGTCGGTGACTGACGAACAGTTGCTCCAGGGCGCGAGTGTCTCGGCCAACCGGAACGAGACTGCGAACAGCAATTCAAACTCCACGTCGCACCGGCTCAACCTGAACGCCCAGCGCTCCTTCAGTACCTGGAGCCAGCTGCGATTCCGCGGCAATTTCTTCGGCGGACCCAGCAATTCGGACAACGTCTCGCAGCAGGAGACGCTGACGCCGAGCGGGGCCTTCCAGAACAGCGCCACGTCGGCCGTGGCGACCGATGCCACCAATCTGGGCGGCGATGGTCGCGTGACCTACTCGCGCCGGTTCAACCAGGCTGGACGTACGCTGGTGGCCGAAGCCTGGGGCGACCTGAGCAAGCCCAGGCAGCTCTCCACCGTGAACTCGAGCACCGACTTCACCGACGGCATTGGCGGGATCATCACTCGCGATGTCTTCCAGTCGCAGCGGCGCAACTCCCGGACGTTCACGACCGGTCAGCGCCTCGGCCTCACCAATCCGCTTGGCAAGGGTGCGGTGCTCGAACTCTTCGGTCAGCATCGCGCGATTTCGGAAACCCAGAACTACCTGGTGAATGACATCATCGGTGGCACCCAGGTTCCCAACACCGACCTGAGCCAGGCCTTTGATCGCACCTACTCGTATCTGAACGGCGGGACGCGCCTGAGCCGCAACACCAAGACGCTGCGGTGGGTCCTTGGCCTCGAGGCGCAGAAGTCCGACCTCCAGGGCAAGATCATCAATCGGAACGAGCAGATTTCCAACGGCTTTACCAACCTGCTGCCGTCGGCAAACATGCGTTACCAGATCAATACCGGGAGCAACTTCCAGATCAATTACCGGACCTCGACGCGTGAACCCTCGCTCAACGAGTTGCAGCCGTTCGTCGACAATACCAACCCGCTCCGGATCTACGCGGGTAACCCGGACCTGACGCCGCAGTATCAGCACTCGCTGCGGACCGAGTTCCGTCGCTTCGACCAGTTCTCGTTCCGGAGCATCTACTTCTTCGCGAACGTGGGCTACAATCGGAACCAGATCGTGAACTCGCGCGACATCGATCTGCAGGGCCGCCAGACGGTGAAGCCGATCAACCTCGGCGACGGCTGGAACAGCAACCTCGGTGGCAGCTACGGTTCGCCGATTCGGGCGCTGGGGCTCCAGCTCGACGTCGACTACAGCTACAACCGGTCGCGCGGTTCGGAACTGCTGAATCAGGTCGAGAACATCAGCCACACGGCCAATCACAGCGCCGGCGTCCGGCTGCAGAACCGGTCGAAGGAAATTTTCGACCTCAGCGCCGGGGCGCAGTTCGACTTCAACAACGTCAAGTACTCGATCAATACCGCGTTGAACCAGAACTACGTCAACAAGAATTTCAACGCGAGCGGCACCTGGTACGCGAGCCAGGCCGTGTCGGCCAACGTCAATGCGAATTACCTGGTCTATGACCAGAACATCTTCGGGCCGCGTGACAACCCCTTCATGCTCGGGGCGTCACTGGGCTATCAGTTCATGGACAACCGGGCCGAACTCCGGATCTCAGGCAGCGACCTGCTGAACCAGAACAACGGCTTCTCGATCTCGAGCTCGAGCAGCTCCATCCGCGAGGTGCGCTCGGCGAC
>JBDSMX010000284.1:0-3271 GCA_039915645.1 Gemmatimonadales bacterium
CAGACGGCATGGATTGCCCTGATGACGCCTGCCACCGAAGCCGTGCGCAATAACCAGCCCGACACGGCGCTTGCCCTCTTTCAGCAGGCATCGATCATCTCGCGCGACTTCCCGCAGGGGTTCTACAACCTCGGCGTGCTCTACGCGAACGCCGGCAAGGATGACAGCGCGGCCGTGTACTTCCGGCTCGCCGAGGAAAAGGCCCTCAAGGAGGAGCGCTTCAGCAAGGAGCGCAATGCCTCCTCCTTCAACCTCTCGGCAATCCTCCAGCGGATGGACAAGCACGCCGAGGCCGCGACGGAGCTCAAGCGCTACCTCACCTGGGTCCCCGACGACGTCGAGGCCAAGAAGGCGCTGATCCTTTCGCTGCGGGCCACCGGTGCCACTGCCGAAGCATCGCAGATCCAGGCGCAGATGCTTGCCGCTGGCGCGACTGCCGGCACGCTCAGCAACGAAGACCTGACCTCGATGGGCGTAAATCTCTTCAACGAGAAGAAGTACGCCGAGGCGGCGGAAGTCTTCGAGAAGGTTTCGGCAGCTTCGCCGGGCGATCGGGTGGCACTGGCGAATCTCGCGAATACGTATCTTGCGATGAAGGCCGGCGACAAGCTCGTCCCGGCCTCGCTCAAGCTGCTCGCGATGGAGCCGCTCAACGAGTCGAACCTGAAGTATCTCGGCGAGGGGTACCGGATCCAGGGCAAGCAGGACGACCTGATCAAGACGGTCACCAAGCTGATTCGGCTCCCGACCTCGGTCGAGGTCGATATGCTGCAGCGGAAGAAGGACAGTGCGGTGCTGACTGGCCACGCAGTGGGCCGGCAGGCCCAGGACGAAGCCGGGAAGTCGCTGCCCGCAGCCGCGGTGACCATCGTGGTCGAGTTCCTCAACGCCGATGGCGGAGTGGTGTCGAGCATGGATGTCGCCATCCCCGCGCTGCAGCCGGGTGAGAAGCACGACTGGCGCGCCGACGGCAAGGGCGAAGGCATCGCCGCGTGGCGGTACCGCCAGAAGTAGCTCCTCCTGTTCAGCGGGACGTCGAGGGGTCAGCGCTGATGCGCTGGCCCCTTTGTCGTTGTGAGTGGCATTCGTTCCAGTCGGGCGTGGCTTCTCTTGACATTCGACAGAAGAGTTCGGAGCTTCTATTGGAACTCGACAGGAGCAGGCCTTGCCCGCAGCACCGACCCCGATTCCTTCCGACGTCCTCCGCGGCACCCTTGACCTGCTGATCCTGCAGACCCTCACGCTCGAGGCGATGCACGGCTGGGGTATCTCGCAGCGGATGCAACAACTCTCACGCGGTGTGCTCGAGGTCAATCAGGGCTCGCTCTATCCCGCGCTGCAGCGGCTGGAACTTCGTGGCTGGCTTGACAGCGACTGGCGGACCACGGAGAACAACCGACAGGCCAAGTACTACCGGTTGACTGCTGCCGGGCGTCGGGCCCTCGGTGCCGAGACGGCAAGCTGGCGCCGGTACGTGGAAGTCGTCGATCTCATTCTCCAGGAAGGCGTGCGGTGAGTGCGGGTCGGGGGGTGTGGCGCCGGATTCGCAATCTGATCTTCCGTCGTCAGGTCGAGGTCGAGCTCGATCGCGAGATCGCCCTGCACCTGGAGCTGGAGACTGCGCGCAACCTGGCGCTGGGGATGTCGCCGGCCGAGGCGCGTCGACGCGCACTGGTGTCGTTCGGAGGGGTGGAGCTCACTCGCGAGCAGCACCGCGATGGTCGTGGAACGCGCTGGCTCGATGATCTCCATGGCGATCTTCGCTACGCCATCCGCACCTTGCGACGCAATCCGATGCTCACGCTGACGGCGGTACTCACGCTGGCGCTCGGGATTGGCGCGAACACGGCGATTTTCTCGACCGTCAATGCCGTGATGCTTCGGCCGCTTCCGTTCACGCACCCCGACGAACTCGTGGCCGTATGGGAAGAGAATCCGGATCGAGGCTGGCACGAACAGGATGCCGCACCGGCCAATTTTCTGGACTGGCGCAGTCAGGTGACCTCGTTCAAGGATGCCGCCGCCTGGCTCTCCTTCTCGCAACAGGTCACGCTGGCTGGCGATGATGGCCCGCAGCTGGCAGGGAGTGTGACCGTGACCGGCTCGTTCTTCAACGTGCTGGGCGTTACGCCGGAACTGGGACGCGGCTTTGTCGAATCGGAGTCGTGGGAGGCGGGCACCGGCATCGTCGTGATCAGTCATCGTCTCTGGCGCGATCGCTTCAAGAGCGATCGTGCGATCATCGGGAAAAGCGTGACGATCGACCGGCGGCCGGTACAGGTCGTCGGCGTGATGCCCGACGGGTTCGACTACCCGTTCAAGGGCACCGATATCTGGACCCCGATGGCCTGGCCGGCGGCGAACCGCTCGGCGGTCTTCTTCCGGCGGGCTCATTTCCTTCGCGTCATCGCGCGCTTGCAACCCGGCGTGACCGTCCAGGCGGCAAACGCCGAATTGCAGACGGTCGCGCACCGCCTCGAACAGGACTATCCCGCAACCAACGTGCACATGGGCGCGGGGATCACTCCTCTGCATGAGTTCATCACCGGCAGCGCGCGCGGGCCGTTGCTGGTCCTGCTCGGGGGAGTGGCGGTGTTGCTGCTCATTGCGTGCGCAAACGTGGGTAATCTGCTCCTGGTGCAGGCCGCTTCGCGCGATCGTGAGTACGCCGTGCGGGTCGCGCTCGGTGCCAGTCGGCTTCGGCTGGCGCGTCAAGCCATCACGGGATCACTTTTGCTTTCGGCCCTCGGTGGTGCGACTGGGCTCGCTTTCGGTTGGTTCGGCGCGCGCCTGCTGCTCGCGCTTCAGCCGGCGGGAATGCTCCCCGCCACCGAGGTGCGGCTCGATTGGCGAGTGCTCGCCTTCGTCCTGGGCGTCACCGCGGTCAGCGGCGTGCTGTTCGGACTCGCGCCCGCTCTCTGGGGCGCCAACCGGACCCCCGCGGTCGGACTTCGGACCGGCGGGCGTGGCGGCGGTATCGGGTCCCGCGGCCGCCGCCTCAGCGATTTCGTGATCGTCGCTGAGGTGGCGCTCGCGATGCTGCTCACCGTGGGGGCGGGGTTGTTGACGCGCTCCCTGCTGCGCCTGCAGGACGTCGATCCCGGCTTCGAGCCGGGTGGTGTGCTCGCCGTGAGCCTGGCGCTCCCCGAATCCGAATACGCGACCCCCCAGCGCATCGCCGGCTTCTTCTCGCAGCTCCAGGGCGAGGCGGCGGGAGTCCCCGGGGTGCGCTCGACAGCTTTGGTATCGCACCTGCCGCTCACCTCCACCT
>JBDSMX010000002.1:0-12630 GCA_039915645.1 Gemmatimonadales bacterium
GCCCCTCGCGGACAGCGTGGCGGACCGGCCGTCGGCCGAGGTCGTCAGGCCACCGTGGCTGCTTCGCCGGACGGGCTGCGCAAGGCGATCTATAGTGATCGGAATCTCTTCGTCGCTGACTCAAGCGGTGCGAACGAAGTGGCCCTGACCACCGACGGCAACGAGAAGGACCGCATCAAGTACGGTACCGCCTCGTGGGTCTACGGCGAGGAGCTCGGGCAGCAGAGCGCAATGTGGTGGAATCCGTCGAGCACCCGACTCGCCTACTACCGCTTCGATGAGAAGCCGGTGCCGGACTACTACCTCCAGCTCAATCAGACCAAGATCCAGAGCTCACTCGATGTCGAGGCCTATCCCAAGGCCGGTGTCGACAATCCGATTGTCGACATCTTCGTCTATGACTTGAACGCGAAGAAGTCGGTCAAGCTCGACATCCGCGACGGCAAGCCGTGGAGCAATGATGTCGTGGGCCACTACGCCTACAACATCAACTGGTCGCCCGACGGCACCGAACTGCTGGTGAATCGCACCAACCGTCGGCAGCAGATTCTTGAATTCGCGGCCTGCTCGCCGGAGACCGGCAAGTGTCGGGTGATCATCCACGAGGAGTGGCTGACCGGCTGGGTCGACAACACCCCGACCATCCGCTGGCTCGAGGACAACAAGCGGTTCATCTGGGAGTCCGAGCGCAACGGCTTCAAGAACTACTATCTCTACGACATCAGCGGCAAGCTGCTCAATCCGATCACGACCAATCAGTTCGAGTCCGTGAACATCGTGCGGGTCGATGAGAAGGCGAAGACGCTCTGGTACACGGCGCGCGACGGCGACAACTACATGAAGGTCCAGCTGCACCGCATCGGCCTCGACGGCAAGGGCGACAAGCGTCTGACCGACCCGGCGTTCACCCACACGGTGTCGCTCTCGCCCGATGCGAAGTTTTTCACCGATGTCGCCCAGACCCACGACACGCCGCCGGTCTCACGCCTGATGGATGCCAACGGCAAGGTCCTGTCGGAGCTGGCGAAGAGCGACATGAGCAAGTTCGAGTCGCTCGGGCTCAAGAAGGTCGAGATGTTCACCTACACGGCGGCCGACGGCAAGACCAAGCTCCACGGCACCATCGCCTTCCCGTCGAACTTCGACCCGACGCACAAGTATCCCGTGCTCGTGCCGGTGTACGGCGGCCCGGCCTCGGCCTCCAATACCGCGACCGAAATGTTCCGCGCCGGAAACCAGCAGGCCGAGTACGGCTTCCTGATCGTCAACCTCGATACCCGTGCGACGCCGGGGCAGGGGAAGCGCACTCTCGACGATCTCTATCTCAAGCTCGGCCAGACCGAGATGGATGACATGGCCGAAGGGATCAAGTCGCTCTGGAGTCGCCCGTACGTCGACAAGGCGCGCGTCGGCATCCACGGCACGTCGTATGGTGGCTACAGCTCGGCGATGGAATTGCTGCGGCATCCGGAAGTGTTCTCGGCCGCGGCGGCGCAGTCGCCAGTGACCGACTGGGACAACTACGACACGATCTACACTGAGCGCTACATGTGGATCCCGCAGGAGAACAAGGAAGGCTACGAGAAGGGTTCGGCGATGAAGTACGCCGACTCGCTCAAGGGCCGCCTGATGCTCTACTACGGCACGGCCGATGACAACGTGCATCCGAACAACATGATGCAGTTCATCCAGTCCCTGCAGAAGGCCGGCAAGAGCTTTGACGTGCAGGTCGGCCCCGACCAGGGCCACTCGCAGATGAACCAGCAGCGGATGATGGAGTTCTTCATCGAGAATCTCGTGCTGAAGAATCCGACGATTTCCTGAACGGGGGCGGGGATGGCGGGCCGAAAGGCCTGTCATCCCCGGTCTTGACGCCGCTCGATCGATCGGGTAACGTAGGAAGACAATTGAAGGGGTCGTGGTCATTTGCCGCTGCTTGCAACCACGTAAAATAAATGCTAAAAGTGCGATTCCGCCCGCGGCAGGTCCCTGCCTCGGGTCTTTTTTTGTCCTCCCGGGGCTCGACGCTCACATCCTGTCGCTGGTGCGAAGGAGTACCCGAGATGACGTTGTCGCTGCAGCTGGATGCGCCCCCCGCGTCCGAAATTTTTGGCCACCCCGATGGCCCGGTGATTGTTGCCATCGGCGGCATATCCGCGACCCATCACGTCGCCGCGCATCCAGGCAATCCGGAACCGGGCTGGTGGGATGAATTCGTCGGCCCCGCCCGCGCGATCGACCCGGCGCGATGTCGCATTCTCGGCTTCGATTTCATCACTGCCGCCATCGGATCAACCACGACCCACGATCAGGCCGATGCCCTCGCCCAGCTGCTCGATCAGCTGGGCATCGCGACCGTCCACGCCATTGTTGGTGCATCGTATGGCGGGATGGTGGCCCTCGCGTTTGCAGAACGGTATCCGGGACGGGTTGATCAACTCGTGCTGATCAGCGCCCCGCACAAGAGTCATCCGATGACCACGGCGATCCGGGTGGTGCAGCGACGCATTCTCCGGTTCGGGATCTCCACCGGGCGTCCGGCCGAAGCCGTGGCATTGGCACGCGGTCTCGGGATCACCACCTACCGAACTGCGGCAGAGTTTGCGGAACGGTTCGGGGGAGACGCGACGGTGGGCGAGTCGGGAGCGCGTTTCCCGGTCGAAGACTACCTCGACGTCTGTGGCGAGCGCTTCGCCGCCAGGTTCCCCATTGCGCGCTACCTCGCGCTCTCGGAATCCCTTGACTTGCATCGCGTCGATCCGACGCAACTGCGGCTTCCCGTCACCATCGTGGCGGTCGAAGGCGACACGCTGGTGCCGGTCTGGCAGCTGCACCAATTGCGCGCCCTGCTCGCCGGTGCGGTGCGATTCGAGGTGATTCGTTCGCGTTACGGCCACGATGCCTTTCTCAAGGAAATCGAGACGATCGGTGCCATCGTCTCGGATGCGCTCGCGCTCGGAGGCATCCATGCCGCGTGAATCCCTGCGTCCGGCGACTCGCGCGGTCCGCGCCGGCGTCGCCAGCGACAGCGCTCACGGTGCCGTGATTCCGCCGATCTACCTTTCCTCGAACTTCTCGTTCGATGGCTTCGGCGGGAAGCGCCCGTACGACTACACCCGCTCTGGCAATCCTACCCGCGACCAGCTTGGCGACGCCTTGGCAAGTCTCGAAGGTGGAGCCGGCGCAGTCGTCACCAACACCGGCATGTCGGCCGTCACCCTCGTGGTCCAGCTGGTACAGCCGGGCGAACTGATCGTGGCTCCGCACGATTGTTACGGCGGGACGCATCGTTTGCTGACGCATCTGGCGCGGCGTGGCCAATTTCGCGTCGCGTTCCTCGATCTCACGCAGCCGGCCACCCTCACGACGATCGCGCGCGAACGCCCCCGGTTGCTCCTGATCGAGACGCCCTCCAATCCGCTGCTCCGGCTCACCGACATCGCGTTGCTGAGCACGGCGGCGCGCGGTGTTGGCGCCATTACGGTTGCCGACAACACCTTCCTCTCGCCGGCGCTCCAGCGGCCGCTCGACCTCGGCGCCGACATCGTGATTCACTCCACCACCAAATACCTCAACGGCCACAGTGATGTCGTCGGCGGCGCGGTGGTGGCGCGCGATCCCGCATTGTTCGAGGAATTGCGCTGGTGGGCCAACTGCCTCGGCCTCACCGGCGCACCGTTCGATTCCTTCCTGACCCTGCGCGGGGTGCGGACCCTGCACGCGAGAATTCGCGCGCATGAGGAAAACGCCGAGCAGGTCGTGCGCCTGCTGTCGTCGCACGCCGAGGTCGCCTGCGTGCACTATCCCGGACTGGAAGATCATCCGGGTCACGAGATTGCCGTGCGGCAACAATTCGGATTCGGCGGGATGGTGTCGTTCGAATTGCGCGGTGGTATCCCGGCGGTCCGGGAATTCGTGCGCGGCCTCGACTGTTTCACGCTGGCGGAATCGCTCGGGGGAGTCGAGAGTCTGGTCGCCCATCCGGCGACGATGACCCACGCCTCGATGGATCAGGCGGCACGGGAGGTGGCGGGGATATCCGATGGGCTGTTGCGGCTGTCGGTCGGGATCGAGTCGGCGAGTGACTTGCTGGCCGACCTCGAGCGTGGTCTCACCCGCGCCGGGGTCGCTTCGCTGGCGGCGGTATCGTGACGCCGGCATCGGTTGCGGCGAGCAGCTTCTTCGGGGCGACCAGGCGCCAGCCGTCCTGAAGCAGGTCGGCCACTTCGCTCCAGTCGGTGTGGCGGTCGAGGTAGACACCGATCCAGCCTCCGGGGCCCACGTAGGGCGGCGAGAAGAAGCGGTCGGGGTCGGCGGCGATCATCATTGCCTGATTGCCGGGCGCAGCCTTGATCCAGACTGCGGCTCGACCGTCGCCGTGATGACTCTCGGCGTTGGCGAACATCGCAAAGAGTTTTTTGGGGCCACGAAAGGTCGGCGCACCCCAGGCCTCCACCTCGTTGGCCTCGGGGAGCGCGAGCGCGAGCTTGCGGACTCGATTCAATACGCTTGGAGGCATCTCATCCTCCTGTCGTGGCGAGCACCACTGTTTCGGCGCCGCTCTCTTCATCGATTGCCAGGCAGGCGAAACTCGACCCACGAATCACCGGTGCCGGAGCGATACTGCAATCCACCGGCACGACAACGGTGCGCAGATAGACGCCTGCGGCACCGAAAAGATCGAAGAAGGAGCTCTTGCGCGCCGAAGCGGTGCTCGAACGTCGAATCCAGAGCTCACCATTCGCGGCAACCGAGGCGCTGCGGTAGCTCGGGTAAGTCTCGGGAAGTCGCATTGCCCTCACTTCCTCGCTGACGCCATTCACTTGCGCCAGCGGTACCGGCAGCGAGTCAATCCGGCGCTTGAGCGCACGAGTACTCTCGGCGCGCTCGGCCTGGGGAATGCGATCGAGTGCGATATTGCGCCCGAACTGCCGCACCGCCTGGCCGATCGCATTGGTCTCGCTGAGCGTGTAACGATCGCCTGGGCCCGCGATGATGTTGCCGGTGCTGCCCACCGCCCAGACCGGCATCGGATGGAACGGCACGACATTCACACCTTTCACCATGCGGCCGGTTCCCGGCGCGATCGGTACCGAGGCCCAATTGCTGCGGGCGGTAAGCTGCACCGGGACCGCAATCGAATCGAGTTTCCGGCCGTCGAGCGCATATCGCTGGTAGGAATAGTGGGTAATCCCGTCGCGCAGGCCGACCTCGAGCGGAAAGTGAAAGCGTCCGGCGTTGTCGATCGAACTCGCGAGCTTCGATCGCCATGGCGCCATCGGCGGGCCCTCGAAGAAGCGATCGAATCGTGTCGGGAGGCCGCTTTTCGGGTCGGCACTGAAGCGGCTGACCTTCTCGAGGTCTCGGATGTAGAGCGCTCCATCGGCGCCGAACACCGGACCAGTGGGGGCGGTGAACTCGCCCGGCCCTTTCCCTTTGCGGCCGATGATTGTGAGCTTCCTGCCATCGGGAGCGAACACCACGATCCGGGGATCCTGGAAGTCGCTGACATACACGCGACCGACTGCGTCGATGGCAAGACCGCTCACTTCGCCCAGCAGGAACGGTGTCCGTGGCGAGTTTTCGCCAATGACCGCGATGATGTTTGCGCGCACCGTGTCGGTCGGGGCGCGTCCCGACAGCGGGAGCAGCGCAAGGAAAAGATACGGCAGCGTGATCACAGCGAAATCCTCCGGGGAAGGTGCGGCACTCCCGTTGGGATGCGCGCCAGCACGATTCCGTTGTGCCTACTTGAGCGCGGCGACCACGTGGCCGTGCGCTCCGACCCGGAGGTCGTCCGCCCGATTCGAAAAATACCGGGCGTTGAGCGCCTTGCCGTTGAGATCATCAACGTCGCGGTAGCCGAATGCCCGGAGTTTGTCGGCGAGGGGGCCGGGCTTGAAGGCGCTGAGCCATGGCTCACCCATCTTCGCGAGTCGGGCCAACTGCCGTCGTCGCATGATCCAGAAGAGCGGGTTCCAGCTCCAGCGGGGCTCGACGTAGTCGAAGACCACCTCGCTGCCGCTGGGAAGCGCAGCGAGGACGCGCAGGGTCTCCAGCGCCACCGCCTCCGTCAAGTACATCGTGACACCGAGCCACGAGACGAAGGTGGGCCGGGAGAAATCGAAGCCTGCGGCCGTCAGTCCCTCGGCCAGCGTCTGCTCGGTGAAGTCGATCGGGGCAAAAGTGAGCCCGGCAGGAAGGTCGATTTGCGCCACCGCCAGGCGCTCACGCTTCCAGGCCTGGGTCGCCGGATGATCGACCTCAAAGAGGGTGAGTGGCGGCTCCTGCGGGCCCACGCGGTAGACCGCGGTATCGAGACCGGCACCCAGCACCACGAACTGTCGCACTCCCCGCGACAGCGCCGCGGCGAGCTGCTCGTCGGCAAAGCGGGCCCGTGCCACCAGGAACGCGCGCCGTCGCCGCACGGAAATGGTGCGGTCGTACGTCTCCAGGCTGCCATCCAGTCTCGCGCGGAGTTCCGGGCCGATGATCCGGAGGGCCAGTGGGTCCTCAAGCACCAGTGGGGTGTCAATCAGCTGATGGGCGGCGCGCCGCATGGCGACATGGGCGGCAGTCTTGCTCGGGCGAGAGGGGATCATCGCGCAGGGCCGGGGTGAACGGTGGAGAAGATGCAGGAAGATACCCGGGGCGATACCTTTTCGGACTGCCCTTCCACAACTTCGAGGATGCGATGTCCGAACCACTGAATGCCACCGGGATCTTTCCCGGTATTACCGCGAGTGACCTGCCCAAGTCGATCGAATTCTACGTCGGCGGTCTCGGCTTCGAGATCATCGACAAGGTGGAAGCCGAAGGGGTCGTCCGATTCGTGATGTTGAAGGCCGGCAACGCGATGATGGGCGTCGGCATGGACGATTTTGCCAAGGGACGCGACCGCAAGAAGGGCATCGGAACCCGCATCTACATCTCGACCGCCCAGGATATTCCCGCCCTCGCTGATCGGGTGCGTGCCGCCGGCTTCACGATTGATGGCGAGGTCGCACCTCTCTCGTGGGGGCCGATGGGCTTCGCCCTCCTCGACCCGGACGGGATTCAGCTCACGATCTCCAACGACAGCTGATTCAGGTCGTCGGGCCGGCTGCGAAGGGAACTCCTTCCGCAGCCGGCGCCGACAGGCCGGCCATCAGTCGGACCACGCGATCCGAGGTGGCCGCTGCGTGCGAACACTCCCCGGCGATTCGACCCTCCCGCAGCACAATGATCCGGTCGGCGAGTGAGAGAAGCTCGGGCAGCTCGCTGGAGATCAGCAGTACCGAGACGCCATCAGCCGCAAGTTGCCGGACCCAGGCGTGCAGTTCCGCTTTCGCTCCCACATCGACGCCGCGTGTCGGCTCATCAAGAATCAGGATGTCGCAGTCCGCGGCGAGCCACTTGGCCAGCACCAGCTTCTGCTGATTCCCGCCGGAGAGCGCCGCCGCGAGGTCGCCCGGGAGGGCACGCACTCGGAGGCGCTCGAACTGGCCGGCGACTGCGGTGCGCTCGCGTCGTCGATTGACCCATCCCCAGCGGCTGTGGCGCGGCAAGGTGGCAAGCGAGGCATTCTCATCGGCACGCATCGACAGCACCAATCCCTGCCGTTTGCGATCCTCGGGCACCAGCCCGATGCCGCACCGCATCGCATCGCGCGGTGACGTGATGGTGACCGCGCGACCGTTCACAAGGATGCTGCCGTGCGCGGCACGATCCAGGCCGAAGAGCGCGGCGGCAACTTCCGAGCGACCCGCCCCCACCAATCCACCGAGGCCGACAATTTCGCCAGCGTGAACCGAGAGGCTGATCTCCTCGAACTTCCCCGGGCTGCTGAACTTGGCGACCCGAAGACGCTCTGCACCCAATGTATTCCTCGGCGCCGGCACAGCTGTCTCGAGCGCCCGACCGATCATCCGCTGGACCAGCGTGGCTTCGTCGAGTGTGGCCACCGGATCGGTGGAGACGTGCCGACCATCGCGAAACACGGTGACGGCATCGCAGAGCCGGAAGATCTCGTCCATTCGGTGACTGACATAGAGCAGCGTGACGCCGCGCGACTTGAGCTCGGCCACCAGCTGAAAGAGCGCTGCGCTTTCCGACTCGCCCAGCGAACTGCTCGGTTCATCAAAGACGATGACACGCGCGCCGGCGCCGACGGCCGCGGCGATCTGCACCAGCTGCTGTTCGGCGATACTGAGGCCTTGCATCGGACGCGCCGGCTCGATCCCGGCCGCGCCAACGGCGGCGAGGAGCGCAGTCGCGCGCCGGTGCAGCGCGTCCTGATCGACAAGCCCGCGGCGTCGGGGCAGGGAGCCGAGGCAGAGGTTCTCGGCGACATTGAGATTGTCGCAGAAGGCGAGCTCCTGGTGCACCATGGCGACGCCGGCCTTCAGGGCATCGCGGGGCGAGGAGAAATCAACCACGATGCCGTTGAGCGTGATCGTCCCGTCATCGGCCCGCAGCAGGCCGGAGACGAGCTTTCCGAGGGTGCTCTTGCCCGCGCCATTCTCCCCGCAAATCGCATGGCAACTGCCACGCGCCACTTCGAAGGAGACGTCGTCCAGCGCAACGACGCCAGGGAAGCGCTTGCCCACATTGGCAAATCGCAGCGCCGGCATCGTCATGGTCGCAGCCTACTTCGGGAGGGCGAGGTACTTGGGATCGACGTCGGTGAATCCCCAGTCGCGGAGCTGTCGCGCCCAGGTGCCAAGGTTGTCGGTCGATACGCGGATCAACTCCATCGGCACCCGCGCTGGCACGTCGTGCTTGAGATAGACGTGATCGAAGATCGTCTTCACCGACTGGTAGCCCCAGAGAAAGGTCGGCTGCGCAAAGAGCACTGGGGCCAGTCCGGTCTCGACGTACGGCAGCTCGGCCGGGAGTCCGTCGACCGAGACGATCTTCACCTTTTTGGGATCGAGGTCGGTGAGCAGCGCCTTGGTGAAGAGCGCCCAGCCACCGATCATCGCCCAACCCTGGATATCAGGATAGGCATTCTGGGCGCGCAGCACTTCGGCGGCGGCGTCCTGCGGCGTCTCGATGTGCGAGAAGGCATTGACCACGGTCATCCCGGGATATTTCGCGGCCTCATCCCGGGCACCCTGGACTCGCTTCTGGAGGTTCGGCGCGTTCTGGTTTCCGGCGAGAATCGCGACCTTCCCTCTGCCGCCCATCTGCTTCGCGAGTTCGGCCATCACCATCTTGCCGATTTCCGCGTCATCACCACCGTAGAAGGAAAAGCGCTTCGAGCCGGGGACGTCGCTGTCGAAGGTCATGACTGGCACGCCGCGATCGACCGCCTCGTTGACGGCGCCGATGACTTTGCCGATGTCGCTTGCCGAAAGCAGGATGGCGTTGGCCCCTTCGTTCACCGCCTGCGCGATCCGCTGGGCCTGCACTGAGCCATCCTCCGACGGCGGCGTGAGCCACTGGATACTCACTTTGACGCCACTGCTCTTGCTGAGTTCGGCGGCGGCCGAATCGGCGCCGGCGCGCCCCGAGAGGAAGACCGGGTTGGTCGAGCTCTTCGCGATCATTGCGATGGTGAAGGTCTTCGAGGCGTCCGCTGCCGGCGCCTGTTTGCCGCTGCACGCGGCGACGAATGCAACGAGTGCAAGCGCGGTCGTCGACTTGGTCACGAGATCTCCCTTCCGGAACGAGTCTGCATGGCACGACGCGCCATGCGGCGAGCGAGGAGTCGAGAGCCACCCTGATCGAGGACAACCGCCCCGATCATCGCGGTCCCGATGATGATCCATTCGTAGTTCTGATCGAGATGGAGCGTGCGGATCGCCTGGCGCAACGTGACGATGAGCAGGGCGCCGAGCATCGCGCTCACCGCACTCCCCTTGCCACCAATGAGCGAGGCGCCACCGACCACCGCCGAGGCGATCACGTACAGCTCGTAGCCATTGGCGTCCGAAGAGGTGGCCGAGCCGTAGAAGGCAGCGCCGAGGAAGGCGGCGATCCCGGCGGTCAGTCCCGACACCACGTAGACCCCGAGCTGGATCCGATCGAGTGAGAGGCCGGAATAACGGGCGGCTTCGCGATTGCCGCCAATGGCGAAGATGTGTCGACCGGCCACGGTGCGTCTGAGATAGAGGCCGCCGATCCCGGTAACCGCGAGCATCGCGAGGAGCGGCACCGGGTAGAGCGCGGTCCCCATCCCGAGAGAGGCCTTGGCGACGTGTGTGAGGGCCTGGGGCACGAGGATGCTCTCGGCGTGGCTCACTACGAACGCCAGTCCCCGAAGTACCCACATCATGCCGAGCGTGATGATGAAGGGATGGACGCCGAGCCCGATCACCATCACGCCGTTGGCGAGGCCGCACAGCAGCGACACCAGGAGGCAGGTGCCGAGCCCGAGTGCGACGGTGGCGCCAGGCGGGAGCGGACCTGCTTCGCGGAGGACGAGCGCCATCACGACTTCCGAGAGCGCGAAGATCGCACCTACCGACAGATCGATACCGCCCGAAATGATCACGATGGTAGCGCCGACGCCCATGATGGCGAAGCCGCTCGCATCGGTGGCCATCTGGATCAGGGTATAGACATTGAGGAAGTTGTTGACCGGGAGTCCGCTGACGCGATCCGGGTGGGTTCCGGCCGCCGCGGTCAGGATCGCTGCGAGCACTAGCAACACCCCGACCAGCCCCGCACGCGGCGACGTGGCGAGGCCGACGACCACCGCTCGGAGCGAGGTGGCGCGGGATGCATCGGGCGACGCGGTGACGGATGGCTGGCTGTGCATGGAGGCGCTTTCAAGCTACCTCCGCCCGGGAGGGTGTCAAACTCGCTTGCGGGCGTGCCGTGCCGGGAGAGATACTTGGAGCAGAAGCTGGGCGAGGCGTCGATCGAACGCGCTTCCATCTCCCGAGGTCTTCCCGTGGAACTCCCGCAATTCAAGCCGTCGCCCTATCCGGTGGCGACCCCCGTGACGCGCCGCAGTGCAACGCCCGCGCGACTGACCTTCGGCGTGGTGGTCGGCAACCGTGGCTTCTTCCCGGGCCACCTCGCCGCGACCGGGCGCGAGCAGATTCTGGCTCTCCTTGAGGGCGCGGGCTACGACTGCGTTGCCCTGTCGCCCGAGGATTCACGGCACGGTGCGGTGGAGAGCCGCGATGAGGCCAGGGCGTGCGCCGAGCTCTTTCGCCGGCATCGCAACCGGATCGCTGGTGTCATTGTCACCCTGCCGAACTTCGGTGATGAGCGCGGCATCGCCGACACGCTTCGGCTTGCCGGGCTCAATGTGCCGGTGCTGATCCACGCCGCCGCCGACGAGCCCGGGAAGATGGGCATCGATGCGCGCCGTGATGCATTCTGTGGCAAGATGTCGGTCTGCAACGTGCTGACGCAGTACGGCATTCCCTACTCGCTCACTTCCCGTCACACGCAGCCGATTGCCGCGCCGGACTTCCTTGCCGACCTGCATCGCTTTGCGGCGGTCTGCCGGGTGGCGAACGGCCTTCGCAACGCACGCATCGGCGCGATCGGCGCCCGCCCCGCGGCCTTCAAGACCGTGCGCTACAGCGAAAAGCTGCTCGAGGCGAGCGGGATCTCGGTCGAGCCGATCGATCTCTCCGAGATCCTCGGCCGGATCGAGCGGCTCGGCGATACCGATGCCGTGGTGACGGCCCGCCTTGAAGCGATGCAGGCCTACGTCTCCACCGCCGGCGTGCCCGCCAGCGCGCTGATCAAGATGGCCAAGCTCGGCGCCGTGATCGATCACTGGATGGCCGAAGTCGACGTGACCATCAGCGCGGTCCAGTGCTGGACATCGATGGAGGAATACTTCGGCGTGGTGCCCTGCACGGTGATGAGCATGATGAGCAACGACAACCTCCCCAGCGCCTGTGAGGTGGATGTCTGCGGCACCATCAGCATGCACGCGCTCTCGCTGGCCTCCGGAACGCCGAGCGCGCTGCTCGACTGGAACAACAATTACGGCGAGGATCCCGACAAGGCAGTCTGCTTCCACTGCAGCAACCTGCCCAAGGCGTTCTTCGAGGATCTCCGGATGGACTATCAGGAGATCATCGCCGGCACCGTGGGGCGCGAGAACACCTACGGAACCGTCGTCGGCAAGGTGAAGGCAGGTGCGATGAGTTTCGCACGCTTCTCGACCGATGACCTTGCAGGGAGGATTCGCGGCTACGTCGGCGAAGGAGAGTTCACCAATGATCCGCTGCAGACCTTCGGTGGTGCCGGAGTGGTGAAGATCCCCAATCTGCAGTCCCTCTTGCGCTACATCTGCAACAATGGCTTCGAGCACCACGTGGCCGGGACGTTCGGCAATGTGGCCGATGCCGTTCATGAGGCGACGACGCGGTATCTCGGCTGGCACATTGATCGGCACGAGTAGCACGTGACCATCGTCGCCGGGGTGGATTTCGGGACCCAGAGTGTCCGCGTGGCGCTTGTGGACAGCACCCGCGGCCCACTCGGCTCTGGCGTGGCCGAGTATCCCGTGCGCCGCGACCCGAAGAATCCCGATTTCGCGACGCAGTCGCATCGCGACCATATGGACGCGCTGGTGCTCGCGATGTCGCGCGCGCTTGCAGCGGCTGCAGTTCCGGGGCACGAGGTCGCCGCGCTTGCGCTCGACACCACTGGATCCACCGTCGTCATCGTTGGCGA
>JBDSMX010000092.1:0-17001 GCA_039915645.1 Gemmatimonadales bacterium
TCTCGCACGTCGGTGAGGAAAAGGGCCTCCTCGGCTCGCGCTGGTTCGTCGATCATCCGACCGTGCCGCTCGACTCCATCGTCGCCGCGCACAACATGGACATGCTCGGCAAGGGTCGCGTCACCGATGTCCGCTTCGGCGGCCCCAATTCGGTGCAGATGCTCGGTTCGCGCCGACTCTCCGCCCAGTTCGGCGAACTCGTCGACTCGGTGAACGCCGTCCGCAGCGAGCCGATGGTGATCGACTACTCCTGGGATCGCACCAACGCGCTCAATCGTTTCTGCCGCTCGGACCAGGTGAGCTACTTCGCCAAGAGCATTCCGGTCACCTACTTCTCGCTCGGCTACGCCGTGGACTACCACCAGCCCACCGATGAGCCGCAGTACATCGACTACGACCACGGCGCCAAGCTCGGTCGCTTCGTGCACGACATCGCCGAAACGATCGCGAATCGCCCAACCCGACTCACCGTGCTGCCGCTGGAGCAGCGCGACATGAGCGCGAGGTGCGGGCAGTGAACGGCTGAGAGAGGAGAAAAGTGATACGAGAGAGGGGGGCGACGCGATGCGTCGCCCTTTTTCGTTTGTGGGAAGTGACATGGCGGGGCGGGCGGGGAGGCCGTACGAGGAGGAGGAGCAGGGAGCGCGTCCGTCGACGACGCTCTGGCGTCGGCGGCGATTCGCGAAGACGAGCCGCCGAGCGCCAGCCGGCGGACTCGAGCGGATCGCGGACGTGCGGAACCTGCTCCGACGAGAACGGCCTCCCCGCCCGCCCCTGGATTCCGAAGCTGCGCCCGGAGAACGTCCGTCGTTTTTGAGATCTGTGCCGCGCGAGGCGCGGCACGAGCGCCGGGCGCGCTCCCGGCTAGCTCCGCGTGGGCAGGGAGTCCGGCGGGGCCACGATCTGTGAATCAGGCCGAGCCGAATCCGGAATCGGCGACGGAATATCCGCCGGCTGGTCGTTCTCCTCAACCGGCAACTCCACCTTCTCGCCTCTCAGGCGACGGAGGATGAGGTTCTTGCGCCAGTTCATTCGACCAGGGCGATAGTTTGGGTTGCTACTACGCGGGAACGGAAGCACTGCGGCGAGCGTCGCGGCTTGTTCTGCCGTGAGTGCCTTGGCCGAGCGCCTGAAATAGCGCTGCGAGGCCGCCTCGACCCCCCAGACCTCGTCACCCATCTCGGCGGTGTTGAGGTATAGCTCCATGATGCGGTCCTTGGAGAGCCAGAACTCGAGGCGCCAGGCGGTCACCGCCTCCTTCACCTTGCGCAGCGGATTGCGAGAAGGAGAGAGGTAGAGGTTCTTGGCAAGCTGCTGGGTGATCGTGCTCGCTCCGCGGACCGAGCCGCGCTTGCTCCAGCTTCGCTTGACGGCGCGGACCAGGTCGGCGCGATCGCGGGAATTGCCCAGTGCGAACGAGTCGCGCGAGTATCCCACCGCCTTTCGCATCTCGACAAAGTCGAAGCCGCCATGCTCGTAAAAGCGGTTGTCCTCGCCGATCATCACCGCCCGCTTCATCACCGGGGCGATCTGGTCCATTTCGACCGGGTCGTACTGTCGCTTCTCGGCCGCCGTCGGATCGGCCGAGCGCCGCATCGACATGAAGGCGGTTTCGTGGGGAAAGTGCGCGGCATACCAGACCGGCGGTGGCCAGACCGCGAAGAGCCACAACACAAAAAGCCCCGACGCCGCGAAGACGCCGAGGAGAATCTTTCTGGTGCGTGACAGCGGCCTAGGGCCGCTCGGCACGCGCGGAAGTCGAGTAGCGGAGGGTGGTCCGACTGTATCGCATCGTCGGAATGGTCTGCTTGGCCGAGGGGATCGTGATGAACTGCGCCACTGAGTCCTGGAGCACCGCGCCATCGACCCGACCATCGGCTGTAATGTAGTAGTACCCAACGCGACTACCCTGTGCTGTCATCGTCATTTCGCGTCCGGACTGCGACCCGCGACCGAGCTGCTCGAACTCCTCGCGGACGCGGATCGGATAGACCGACATGCCGCCCCGGTCGGTCCGTTCGCCGGCGGACCAGCTGCGGACCCGCTGCTCCTGGGCCCGGAACACCTCGACCTGCACTGAGCCAGAGACGGTGTCTTTCCAGCTCCGTCCGATCGCCGTCCCGGCAAAGGGCACCATGGGCACGAGCGAGCGCACTGCGGCCGTGAGGTCATCGCCGAGGGGAGAGGCGCGTGAAATCCGCAGCCCTTCGATTCGGCCGGCGCCGGTGATTCGTCCCGACCAGCGCGTCCCGCGTGCCTCGGCGGCGGCCTCGTTTGACGGCGGCTGCAAGCCGAGCGAGTCGAGGACGGCGGTGAAGGTATTGTTGGCGCCGATTTCCATCGTGAAGCGCGCCATCCGCCCGACGTGCTGGACCTGGCGGGCGCCATTCGGAAGCGTGAGGACGAGCGAGTCCTGACGCTGCATCACCACCGTGGCACCCCAGCCACTTCGCAGCGCAACGGTGGCACGCCCACCCCCAGTCGACTCGGTCGTGCGGGGGGTCGGTCGCGTGACCGGTTCCGGGTCGTGGCCACAGCCGGCCACGGTCACCAGTGATAACGCCAGAGCGAGGAGCCGCAGATGTCGGGGAGGCATAGAGGAAGGTTACCACCGCGCGCCGTGAGAGAGCAGGGGAGGAACACACTTCGGGGTGTGTGACGTCGAGGTCTCCCTCGCATCACACACCCCGAATGGCCCTGCCGTCTGGCGACCTAGTTGATCTGGGTAATCGTCACCGACGACACACCCTTCACCGGAATCGCATCCGACATCCCCTGGGGGACGACGGCCACATCGACGTTGTTGCTGAGCGTCGCGGTCTTCACCGGACCCTTGGCCGACGACGTCATCGAGCGAGCGCCTTTGGTGGTGCCGGTCATCGCGTTCGCACCGCCATCCATGCTCATCTTGCCGGCGCTCACACCTTCGAACATCATCGCCTCGCCGGCACCGCCCTTCACCGTCCACGTCGTGACCGACGAGGTGTTGTTGGTGCCGGCGTCGCTGGTCGTCGTCGTCGTTGCGGTGTCGCTGTAGGTATCGCCAGCCTTGAGCCCCGCCTTGGTGTTGCCGGGGAAGAGAATCACCACGGCCTGAGCGAGCGACGTCAGTGCAAGGTTGCCGTCCATCGACGGCTTCGGCGTTCCCTGGACCTTGCCGTTGACGACGTAGAGATGGAAGAAGCCGCCCTTGGCCGAGGCGCCGAGCGACGGATCGAACTGCTGCGCCATCGTGCCGGTCGGAGTCAACGTCATCGAGTCAACCACCACGTGCGCCAGCTGGCCGGCGCCCGAATCGCTCATCATCACCGAAACGAACGCGACGATGCCGAGATCGCCGGTCATCTTCGCCTGACCCATCGCGGAGAGATCGACTTCCTGCGATGTCTTCATCTCGATCTTGTAGCGCAAGGGCGCGACCGGGGTGGTGACCACGCCGAAAGTCGTTGCCAGCGCCAGGAGACCTGCGAGCATGCATACCTCTGAGAAGTGGTGAGGAACGCCAGTGCGCTCCTCTTGGTTCGTTCGCCGCGTCACCGTGAAGGTGTCGCGGCACGGGTAAGACTGTAAGCCGAGTTCTGTTCAGCGCCGTTTGCACGACACCGGATGATCATCTATCTGGGATGGTCGTCGCCGACCACCTCGAGCAGCCTACCCGCGGCTGTTAACGGTGCGGGCCGCACCTCGCCGCCTATTTGGCCTTGCTCCGACCGGGGGTTACCGTGCCCCCGTACTTACATACGGGGCGGTGGGCTCTTACCCCACCGTTTCACCCTTACCTGTGCCCGATGCTTGCGCGCCGGGCCATCGGCGGTCTGCTCTCTGTTGCCCTGTCCGTCGCCTTGCGGCGCCCAGGCGTTACCTGGCGATCTGCCCTGTGGAGCTCGGACTTTCCTCGATCCGGGTCGCCCCGAACCGCGATCATCGCATCCTACCCGCCCCGGAATAATAGTGCCTGGGGTCTCGGCGGGCCTGTCGAAGCGCCCCGGACCCCTCTACGCATCCGGAGGTACCGGCGTGTCAGTCGGAGTCGTGCCGGGGCGGTTGAGGGATGGTTGAGACCCGCCGGCCATCGTGTCGGCGTCTCCAGCCAGAGGAACCACCGTGCCGACCGCACCCCAAGCCACACCAACCATTGCCGCCGTGCTCGACCCGCAGGAGCGCACCCGCGTCGACGCGGCCAGTGGCGGCTCCTTCTCGCTGGTGCACCGCGAATCGGTGCGCGACGCGATCCGGGTCGTGCGCGAACGTCCCGTCGATGCCATGCTCGTGTCGGTGCGTCGCTGCTCTGGCGACGCGCCGGCGCTGCTCGAACAATTCACCCGCGCCTTCCCGGCCATTCCCACCGTGGCGCTGGTGATGCAGCGCGAACCCGGTGACGCCGAGGCCTTGCTGCGGCTCGGCGCCACCGGTGTCCGTCAGGTGGTCGATGCCACCGATCCCAGCGGATGGCGACGTCTTCGCGAGGTACTGGGTGCACCGCCGGCGGAGCGGGCCCTCTCGGTGCTGGTGCCGGTGCTCACCGCGCTGGGTCCCCTCTCGAGCGGCTCACGGCGATTCTGGGAGGAGCTGGTTCGCTCTGCACCCGAAACCACCACGGTGCGAAAGCTGGCGCGACGACTCGCCATCACGCCGTCGACGTTCGTCTCCCGCTTCGTGCGCGCCGGCCTGCCATCACCCAAGGACCATCTCGTCGCGGTGCGCCTCTGTCACGCCGCACGACTCTTCGACGAGGGCGACCTCACCGTGGCCGATGTGGCCTATCGTCTGGAGTATGCGTCGCCGCAATCCTTCGGCAGACACTTGCGCGTCGTGCTCGGCATCACGCCGAGCGAGTTTCGGTCACGCTATCCGTTTTGCGTGGTGCTGGATCGATTTCTCGACCGGATGGTGAAGCCGCACGTGGAGGTCTGGCGGACCTTCAAACCGCTGGCGCCGGGCCGGGGGTGACCCGCAGGGGCGGGGCATGCCCCGCCCCCCGCCTGGCGCCCAGCTTTCGCGAGTATGGGCGGGGCATGCCCCGCCCCTACAGCTATCGTCTATCGGGAGATCATCTCGAACGCGCGCAACGCGTTCCGTTGGTGCTCCGCAAACATCGCCTCGCGTTGCGCCGGCGTCATCGTCGACACGCCGCGCGACGCGGCATCCTCGGCGTAGATCACCATCAACTCGCGCCGGTGAGTTGCATCGGGAAGGTAGATGAATCGCTCGTACACCATCTGCGGTGGCAAGATGATGCCGTGCTCGCGCAGCATTTTCCGCGCGTAGGCGCCGTCGGACGCAGGTCGCGACTCGGTCGTGGGAATGTTCCACATCTCGGGCGACACCCGCCACTCGCGACCGAACGCGTTGATCGGCGTATCGCTCGAGTAGTCGTATCGGCCGTTCGCTGCGGGGATGTATTCCTCGAACTGGACCCAGAGGAAGCGACTCACTCCGGTGGCGCTCCGTTGCACGAACAACTGTTGCTCGGCCTGCGCCACGTTGTAGAGAATCCACCGCTGCGAGCCGATGTAGCTGAGCGAAGTGTCGACCTTGAGCTGGATCTCGGGCTGCATCGCCGAGGTCAGTCGACCCTTGCTGAACTGGTAGGGAAGTGCCTGCGCTCCGAGCGCCGATGTGCTGGCGCCGAGCAGTGCTGCGAGGAAGAACGTCACCTGGCGGATTGGCATCTCACTTCTCTCTTCTCTCTTCTCTCATTTGAGCCCGAGTTCCCCCGCCGAGACCAGTGCGATCACCGGCACGCCCTCCGCCTCGATCTTCGCGCGGCCACCGGCTTCGCGATCGACCACGGCGAGCACACCGAGCACCGTGCCACCTGCGGCGCGCACGGCCGCCACCGCCGTGAGTGCCGAGCCGCCGGAGGTAATCACGTCCTCGATCACCACGACCGCGTCACCGCTCGCGAAATTTCCCTCGATGAGTCGGCTGGTGCCGTGCTGCTTCGCTTCCTTGCGCACCGAGAACGCATCGACCGGCACCGCATCAGCGGCACTCGCCGCGGCGATCGCATAGCTCACCGGATCGGCGCCCATCGTGAGACCGCCGACGCTGCGTGGCTGCCAGCCCGCGGCACGCACGGCGTCGAGACCGAGGCGACCAATGAGAATCTGGCCGCGCGCGGACATCGTGGTGAGTCGGCAATCGATGTAGTAGGAGGACTTCGCGCCCGACGCGAGGGTGAAATCGCCGAAGCGTACTGATCGCTCGCCCAGCAGTGCGACGAGCGCCGCGTGGTCGGCGCTCACAACGTCAGTTGCGGCCGAAGAGCGAACCGAAGAAGCCCTTCTTCTCCGGCTCAGCCGTGGCAGCGTCACAGAACGCCGCAGTGAAATCGCGGATCGTCTTCCAGCGCTTCGAGAGGTCGCGCGACAGTCCCTTCATCACGACCTCTTCGAGCCGGGCCGAAAACTTCAGCCCCTTCTCGGCCACATTGAGCTGAATCGGATCCTGGGTCAGCAGTTGCTGGAAGAGTTCGCGTGGGTTCTTTCCCGGAAACGGCGTCACTTCCGTCAGAAGCTGGTAAGCGATCACGGCCAGCGAATAGACGTCGGCCTGCTCGCCAACCAATTCGCCAGAAAGCGCCTCAGGAGCCACATACTGCAGGGTTCCGACGAAGAATCCGGCGCGGGTGAGCCGTTCTTCCTGCGGCAGCTCGGCGTCGCGGGCAATGCCGAAGTCGAGCAGCCGGGCGGTCTGGGTTGCCGGGTCGTACATGATGTTCGCCGGCTTCAGGTCGCGATGGATGATCCCGGCGCGATGGGCCTCGGTGAGGGCCGCGCCCAGCTGTTGGATCATGTTGGCGGCGACGGCAGTCGAGAGCTTCCCCGATCGGCCCAGGAAGGTCTCGAGCGGTTCGCCCTCGGCCCATTCGAGGGCCAGATACTGGACCCCGCCGGATTCACCGAAGTCGAAGGTGCGCACCACGTTGGGATGCACCACCCGGGCGCCGAACTCAGCCTCGCGCAGGAAGCGCTTGACGGCGATCGGGTCGGTGGCAAGCCGGGGGCGAAGCACCTTCAGCGCGACCCTGCCGCGCTCCGGATGCTCAGCGAGATAAACCTGGGCGGTACCGCCTTCACCGACCGCCTTCTGGACGGTGTAGCCGGCAATCGTCTGACCGACGAGAGGATCTTGTGCCATGGGGATTCCCAAAGGTACCGAACGTCCTAGCACGCCTGCAAGCGCAAGCGTGGCCGGTTCGCTCGTCTTATACTGGTATATGCGCCTCTTATCTCTCTGCCGCCCTCGTGCGGCCCGCGTCGTGGCGGCGTTTCTTCCCCTTCTGACTGCCTGCACCACCTGGCAGCGAGTGGGCGAAAATCCGGCCGCCTCTCCCGAGCAACAGCTGACCCAGCTGTTCAATCCCGCCGCCCTCTACACGAAGATGGGTCGGTTCGTCTCAACCGACCAACTCTTTTACGTCGGCTCGATCGCCTTCGTACCTGGGCGTGGCGATTCGACCCTCGCGGTCGTGGGGCTCTCGCTCTCCAACCGCGAGTTTGCCTTCCAGCGTGATGGCACCGGCTACACCGCAAAGTACCGGGTCGAGTACCAGCTCACGCATCCCGGCGCCCCGACCATCCTGCTCACCCGTGATGAGGCGATCCGGGTGGCCTCCTTCCAGGAGACGCTCCGGACCGACGAGAGCATCCTCCTGCAACAGGAGACGCTCGTCGCCCCCGGCGAATATCAACTCACGGTGCGGGTGCGCGACATTGGCAACACCCAGATCGGGACGGCGAACCAGAAGGTTGTTGCACCCCGCTTCGCACCCGGTTCGGTCACTGCGCCGATCCTGGCCTACGAGGTTCGGGGCCGCGGCAGCCGCAACGACTCGCTCAACATCGTGCTCAACTCGCGCGGCTCGGTCGCCTTCGGCGGTGACACCCTGCTCGTCTACCTCGAGGGCATCGGTTTCAAGGGCCGCACCTCGGTCCCCCTCGAAGTGCGGGATGAGCGGGACACGGTGATCTTCAGGACCAACGTGGTATTCGACGGCGTGCGCGAAATCGAAAGCCAGGCCGTCCGCATCGCCCCTGATTCCGCCCCGCTCGGTCAGCTTGAGATCGTCGTCGGCAGTGGCGCTGCGGTCCAGCGCAACTCGGCCGTCGTCTCCTTCTCGCAGAACTGGGTCGTGACCAACTTCGACGATCTGGTCTCGCTGCTGCGCTTCTTCGGGCAGGATCGCCGGCTCGATGCGATGCGGCGCGCCAAGGCTGGCGACCGCGTGTCACTCTGGCGCGAGTTCTACCGGGCCACCGATCCGAACCTGCAGACCCCCGAAAACGAAGCGCTCGATCGCTACTTCGGCCTGGTGTCGCTGGCCAACCAGCGATTCCCTGGCGAAGGGGTTCCCGGGTGGCGCACTGACCGTGGCGAAGTGTTTGTCTCCCTCGGCGAGCCCGACGAAGTACTCGATCAGGGACTGCAGCAGCAGGGCCGCTACGTCCGCTGGACCTACAACGACCTCCGCCTCGCCATGGTCTTCCAGGATGTCACCGGCTTCGGCCGTTTCCGGCTCACGCCGTCGTCGCGCTCCGATTTCGACCGCGTCCGCGTCCGCTTGCAGGCGCAGGCGCCTCCCACCGGCAACTGAGATTCAGCGGCGCACTCACCAGACCACGGCGATCTGGACCGGCAAGGCAATGAGCATCACCGCTGCCTGATTGGTGGCAATCGCCGCGAGCAGAGCTCCCCCCGCAATCAGCGGGGAGAAGACCAGTCGACGGACCGTCTTTCTCGGCACCGGATCGGCAAGATGGACCCCCGCCCCAAGCAACAGTCCCTCGCCAAGTAGTGCCCCGACGATCCCACCCACCAGTCCGCAGTCCTCGCAGCCATTGGTGTCGCCGGCCCGCTCGATTCGCGATCCGATCATGGCGCCAGCGACCAGACCGATGCCACCGCCGAGCAGCGCCCCGATGATCTTCTGGCCGGTGCGGTCGGTGGAATCTGCGCGAATGATCGGCGCACGCTGCTGCGCTGGCAGCGTCATCGGCCGGGGGAAGCGGTTCTCGACGCGCTGCGCCGGCAGCGGTCCCGCCACGAACCCCAGCAGGACCCCGGTCACCACGGCGCGCGTTATTCTTGACCAATGCCGAATCACAATCCCCCCCAGATCTTCCTGATCGATGGTTACGCCTTCATCTACCGGGCGTTCTTCGCATTGATCTCGCGACCCCTGCGCACGGCCCGCGGCGAGAACACCTCGGCGGCCTGGGGCGTCACCAACTTCCTGCTGCGGCTCCGCGAGAAGTATCGCCCCGATTACCTCGTCTGGGTGAATGACGCAGGCGATTCATTCCGCACCGTCGAGTATCCCGAGTACAAGTCGACCCGCGAAAAGCTGGATGACGAACTGCAGGCCGACTTCGATACCGCGGTCGAACGGGTCAAGGAGCTCCTCGCCGCATTCAGGATTCCGCTCATCGCCGTCGATGGATACGAAGCGGACGACGTGATCGGTACCCTCGCAGTGCGTGCCGCCCGCGAAGGGTTGCAAGCCGTGATGGTCTCGGGGGACAAGGACTTTTATCAGTTGATCGGTCCCAACGTCGCGCTGCTCAACCCGGGTCGTGGCGGCCCCGCTGGCGTCGAGGAAGTCTGGGTCAACGAGGCGAACGCCTCCGAGCGTTTGGGTGTGCCGCCGCATCAGGTCACCGACTACCTCGCACTGGTCGGTGATACCTCCGACAACGTTCCCGGCGTGAAGGGCATTGGCGAGAAGGGCGCCGTGCAGCTGCTCACCGAGTACGGCAACATCGAGACGCTGCTCGAGAAGGCCGCCGAGATCCCCGGCAAGCGCGCGCGCGAGGCGTTGCTGGTTTCCAACGACGTGGCGCGTCTCTCCAAGCGCCTGGTCACCATCCAGACCAATGTCCCCGTCGAGCTCGAGTTCGAGAGCGTCATCGCCCAGCGCCCCGACAAGAGCGCACTCGCGCGCGTCTTCAACGAGCTCGAGTTCACTTCGCTGATCGCGCGGGTCGAGAAACTCGATGGCGATGTGGTCGAGGCCGCGTTGGCCGCAGGCGATGCCGTTGTTGCGGTGGAATCGCGCCCGGCCGTGCCGGCACTCGACGTGACGATCGTTCGTGACCCGGCCGAACTCCCGGCACTCGCCGCACGCCTGCGCCAGGCCCCGCTGCTCGCCTTCGACACCGAGACCTCGTCCCTCGAGCCGCACAATGCCGAACTGATCGGCTGTTCCTTCGCCATCTCGCCTACCGAGGTCTGGTACCTCCCGTTCGGACACCGCGCGCCGGCAAAGGATCTCTTCGGCGGCAATGACGCTGCCACCGATGCCGATGGCAAGACCACCGACCCGATGGATTGGCAGAACCTTCCCGCCATTACCGCGGCGACGTGCGCACCAATCGCCGAATTGTTGCGCGACGCCAGCGTGCCCAAGGCCGGCCACAACATCAAGTACGACACGCAGGTGATGCGCCGCGCAGGGATCGAGGTCGGTGGCGTCGCCTACGATTCGATGCTCGCGTCGTTCGTGCTCGACCCCTCGCGTCGCTCGCACGGCATCGACGCCCTCGCGCTCGAGTTCCTCGGCGTGTCGATGACGCAATACACCGATCTCACCGGCAAGGGAAAAGCGCAGATTCCCTTCGCCGAAGTGCCGATTTCCAAGGCCGCCGCCTACTGCGGCGCCGACAGCGCCACCGTGCTGGCCCTGCACGCACTCTTCGAGCCCGAACTCGAGCGCACCTCCCTCCGGCCACTGCTCAATACCATCGAGATGCCGCTGGTCCCGGTGCTGGTCGACATGGAATGGGCCGGCATCGCCATCGATGTTCCGCGATTCGCCGAGCTTGGCTCGGCGCTCGGGCACGATCTCGAAGTGCTGGAGGCCGAAATCCAGCGCGCTGCGGGCAACAAGGCGATCAACATCAATTCGCCGCGGCAGTTGGCGCAGGTGATGTATGAGGAGCAGGGACTCCCCGTCCTCAAGAAGACCAAGACCGGTGCGTCGACCGACGCCGAGGTCCTCGAACAGTTGGCCGAGATGGGGCACGAATTGCCGAAGCTGATTCTCGGCTATCGCGAGCTGCAGAAACTCAAGAGCACCTACGTCGATGTCTTGCCGACCAAGGTCAATCGCGAGACGGGGCGGATTCACACCTCGTACAACCAGGTCGGTGCATCCACCGGTCGCCTCGCGTCGACCGATCCGAACCTGCAGAACATCCCGATCCGCACGCCACGCGGCGAGGCGATCCGGCGCGCCTTCATTCCCGCCAAGGGATGCCGCTTCGTGGTGGCCGACTATTCGCAGATCGAACTGCGACTGATGGCGCACCTCTCGGGCGATCCGGCGTTCATCGAAGCGTTCCGGGCCGGCGCCGACATTCATCGCCAGACGGCCGCCATCATCTTCAACGTGCCGCTGGCCGAAGTCTCCGGCGAGATGCGCTCGCGCGCCAAGACGATCAACTTCGGGACCATCTACGGACAAGGCCCGTTCGCCCTCTCGAAGCAGCTCGGTATTCCACAGGACGAGGCAAAGCGCTTCATCGCCGAATACTTCACGCGCTTCTCTGGCGTGCGAGCCTATCTCGACAAGCAGGTCGAGATCGCCCGCGAGCAGGGCTATGTCGAGACTCTCTTCGGTCGCCGGCGTTACATCCCCGAAATCAATGATCGCAATTTCAATGTCCGATCATTCGGGGAGCGACTCTCCCAGAACACCCCGCTCCAGGGCTCCGCTGCCGACTTGATCAAGATGGCGATGGTGAACATCCACCACGCGCTTCCTGCGGCCGGACTCAAGAGCCAGCTGCTGTTGCAGGTGCACGACGAATTGGTAGTGGAAGCGCCGATCGAGGAGGCCGAAGCAACGGCGCGCCTCGTCAAGGAGCACATGGAAGGCGCCGCTCAGCTGAGCGTGCCGCTGCTGGTGGGGATCGGGATCGGCGAGAACTGGGTCGACGCGAAAAGCTAGCGCTCCTCTCGCTTCCGCCGGACCCCCGGCCACCAGTTCCAGTCGCCGGCGATCTGCATCAGGCTCGGCACCAGCACCATCCGGATCACGGTGGCGTCGAGGAAGACGGCCACTGCCAGCCCGAAGCCGACGAACTGCATCAGCAGGATCCGCGCGAACGCGAACGCCCCGAAAACGGCGATCATGATGATCGCCGCCGAGGTGATCACCGAGGCGGTGGCCGAGAGACCTTCGCGCGTGGCAAGCGTGTTGTTGCCGGTGCGGTCGAACGCCTCCTTGATGCGCGACAACAGGAAGACCTCGTAGTCCATCGACAACCCGAACACCACCGCGAAGACCACGACCGGCACCAGGACGTAGATCGCCGATGTCGGCCCGTCGAGACCGAAGAGCTGACCCCCGATGCCGTGCTGGAAGACCAAGGTGATTAAGCCGAACGTCGCCGCCACCGAGAGCGAGTTCATCACCACCGCCTTGAGTGGCACCAGCACCGACTTGAACACCACCGCCAGCATCACCGCGGTGACACCGAGAATCAGCAGCACGATCAACGGGAAACGCGCCAGCAGCAGTTCCTGGAAATCGTACGCCCCGGCGACGTAGCCACCTACCCGGATCTCGGCGCCCTTCAACTGCTTGATGGTACCGGAGCGAGCCATCCTCCGGACATCGCGCACCACATCCATCGCGGTCGTGAGTGACGTGGTGTCGGAGAGGATCACGTCGAGGAGCGTGGTCCGGTTGTCGCGCGCGAGATAGGCATCCAGGAAGTCGGGATAGCGCGCTCGCACGGTGTCGGGCTCGCTGTAGAGGAGGGAATACTCGAGCACGCTGGTGCCGCGCTTGAGGTCGACCAGCGACTTCACGTCACGGATGCGTGGATCGGACCGAAGCGTATCGGACAACTTGCGCAGTGCGCGGAGCCCGGTCGCGCTGGTTGCATCGGTGCCATAGGGGAATTCCACCAGCAGGCGCACGGGCTGGATGTAGCCCGACATCCCCATCCGTTCGAGCGTGGCGACCCCGGCCCCGGCTTCAGTCTCGACTGGCCACCAGTTGCGGCTCGGCAGTCCCACCTTGAGGAAGAGCACCGGGAAGGTGAGCACGCCGATCACGCTGGCGCCGATGGCGAGCGCGCGATACGGATGCCGAGAGAGTGAGCGGGCCCACTTCTCCCAGATTCCTGGACGGTGATACCACGCGAGGCGCCGGGCCAGCCAGCGCGGCCGGTCGATCGACCGCCCCAGGATGGCGAGGAGCGCCGGCAGCAGCGTGGTCGAGAGCAGCACCGCCACCGCCACGACCACCAGCCCGGCGACGCCCACGCTCCGGGTCTCGGTCAACGGCGTCAGCAGCAGCGCCGCGAAGCCCACCACCACGGTGAGTCCCGACGTCACCACGGCATGCCCGGCGGTTGCGACGGTACGGACCGCGGCGTCCCGCTGCCGCAGTCCCGCATTCAGCTCTTCGCGGAAACGGGTGACCACCAGCAGCGAATAGTCGATCCCGACGCCGAGGCCGATCATCGAGATCATGTTGAGGACGAACACCGACATCGGGAAGAACTGGGCGATCACGCCGACAATCGTCAGGGCGATCGCGATCGCCATTACCCCGACCACGAGCGGGAGGAAGGCGGCAACCAGGGCGCCGAAGGCGAGCACCAGGATCACCAGTGTGATCGGGACCAGCTTCCGCTCATTCCGCTTGGCATCCTCGGCGCTCACCGTCCGGATGTCGATATCGAGCGGGGCGCGGCCAGTGACCAGCACCGAGTAAGCGTCACGATTGGGGAAGCGGTTGAGCACCGCAGCGAACTTTTCGCGGAGGGGCTGGACTTCCCCGGCCACCGCATCGCCCCGGAGGCTGAGCGAGACCAGGAAGAAGGTGGTCTTGCCGTCCCGGGCCACGAAGGTGGAATCGTCCTTGGTCGTCCGGACCGAGAGGACCCCGGCCACCCCTGGCTCTGTCCTGGCGGCGCTGATGAGGGAGTCGAGGAGCTGGCCGGGCATCCCCTCGGTCACCCGGGTGGGGCCCTGAACGGTGACCGCGAAGAACTCGGATACTGGCCTGGTGAAGCGGGTCGAGAGGAGCGAATCCGCGATTCGGGCCTCGGTCGTCTGGTTGGCTCCACCGCGCAATTCCAGCCGCCCAACCGTGTCCCCGGCGCGAAATGCCGCGAGGACGCCAATGGTCGCCCAGACGGCGAGAACTACCCATCGCCATCGGACGATGGCCCTTCCCAGGGATTCAAACACGGGACAATGGTAGGACCCCCCTCCCGCCGACGCTAGCGCACCCTCGCCAATCGGAGGTGGTTCAGCCGATATTCCTTGTCATGGCCCAGCGCATCCTGATCGGCATCCTCGTGGTCCTCTTCGCCCTGATCGGGGTGAGCAAGTTCCGTTCGCGTCAGACGGGCGCGGGTGTGATCTCCTCGGTCACAGTGACCACGGATTCCAGCGGGAGCACGACCACGTCGAGCCACCAGCCGGTCGGTCTGCTCCCGGGCGTCGATGCGGCTGCCGCCGGTGCACCGACGATCGACATGATGGCGCGGCTGTCGATCCGTCGCCGGCTCGAGCGCGAAGGCAATCGTGTCTACCTCGACTCACTGCTCGCCGAAACCGATTCGGTACTCACGCGCTGGGCGGATCGCCCCGAGCGCACCTTCACGGTCTACTTCGCAGTCGATACCACGATCGCAGGATACACCGACGCCGCGCTCGACGATGCGCGCGCCGGCATGCGCACCTGGAGCGGCAACGAGGCGGGGCTGATCCTCAACGAGACGCGTGACTCCACCGCCGCAGACATTCGCGTCGAATGGCTTCCCACGCTGCCCGACAGTACCGAGCTCGGCAGCACGAAAGTGAGCTGGAACCCCGGGGGCGCCATCGAGCACGCCACCATCACGCTCGCGATCGGCCAGCGCCCCCAGCCCACGGTGCTCCCGGCGGCGCTGCGTCGTCGCGTCGCCGCACACGAATTCGGACACGCGATCGGTCTGCCGCACTCTGGTAGTGACGACGACTTGATGTTCTCGACGTCGCCGGTCAACGCACCCTCGCGTCGTGACAACGCCACCTTGCTGCTGCTCTACGCCGTGCCGCCGGGCTCGCTTCACGTCCAGTGAGGCCACGTTCGACCTTCCTGCTGGCGCTCGCACTCTGCATCGGTGTTGCTCCACTCTCTGCCCAGCGCGCGACGCGTGGGCGGAAATTTGGCGCGATCGATCTCGCGGTCCTCGACGGCATCAGACAAGGGGTGTATCCCGGCGCCGTCGTGGTTGTTGGACGAGGCGATAGCGTCCTCTATGCCAAGGGCTATGGCCGCATCACCTGGCGGACCGCCGACAAGAAGCCCGATCCCGCGACATCGCTCTGGGATCTTGCATCACTGAGCAAGGTGGTCGGCACGGCGAGTTCTGCGGCGGTGCTTGTCGATCAGGGCCGATTGCAACTCGATGCACCGGTGAGTCGCTATCTCCCCGAGTTTTCCGGTGGCGCCAAGGACAGCGTCACGGTGCGAATGCTCCTCAACCACACCAGCGGTCTGCCAGCGTGGGCGCCGATCTGGCGCATGGCGCGCACTCCCGACGAAGCGCGCGCGGCACTGTACAGCATCCCGCTCGTCCGCACGCCGGGGCTTCACGCCGAGTACAGTGATCTCAATGCATTACTGGTGGGACTGGTGGTCTCGAAGGTCGCAGGGACATCACTCGATGCCTTTGCGCGTGACGCCGTCTTTGCGCCGCTGGGCATGGCGATGACGATGTATCAGCCGGAAGTCGCCGATCGTACTCGTACCGTGCCGACGCGGAAAAGCGAGGAGAGCAGCAAGCGTGGTGTCGTCAACGATGAGAACGCTCGCGCCTTCGACGGTGTCGCGGGACACGCCGGCATCTTCTCGACCGGCCTCGACCTCGCGCGCTTCGCGCAGGCATGGCTCACCGACTCGACGCAGTCTCGCCTCGCCTGGCTGCATCCGATTGTTCGCGAGGAGTTTCTCACACGCTCACCCAACGGCGGCACGCGAGCGCTGGGCTGGGACACGCCGCGCGAAGCGACTGATGGGGGTCCTTCGCTCTATGGGCGTTGTGCGACGAGTGGCACTGTGGGGCACACCGGCTGGACCGGGACGGCGCTGTGGATCGATCCGGGAGCGGACCTCTTCGTGATCCTGCTCACCAACCGGAGTTACGCACCGCGCAATCCCGCGGCATCATTCGAGCAGATCCGACTCATTCGTGCCCGCGTTTCCGACGCCGCCCGGAAGGCTGTGGGAGGCTGCAAGTAGCGCTGCGCGCTGCTTGCAGCCGGTGGTGCCGCCCTTGGGCGGCACCGGTCCATCCGCAGCACCAAACCTGGACATCTCCGAATCGCGGAGACCCGTGCCGCCCAAGGGCGGCACCACCCAATCCGCAGCGCCAACATTCAGCATCTCCGAATCGCGGAGATCTGCGTCGCGCCGTGCGCGACGCTAGCTAATGCCCGAGAAACGCTCGCACTCGCGGGTCCATCCGCTCCGGCGTCCAGTACGGCTCCCATACCAGCTCGACTTCGACCGCGGTGATGCCCTCGAGATCGGTGATCGTCTTGCGAACATCATCCATGATCTCGGCGCCTGCCGGACAGCCCGGTGACGTCAGTGTCATCGTGACGTGCGCCTGACCTTCTTCGCTCACGGTCACGTCATAGACGAGACCGATGTCGATGATGTTGAGCCCCAGCTCGGGATCCTTCACCGCGCGCAACGCCTTCCGCGCCAATTCTCCAGTTACCACGCTGCCACCTCATCACGCCGTTCGTGCATCAGGACACACCCGCTGTCGCCGTTCCTGCTGGCGGGGCAGCCGACCGCATCGCCGTCAGCAGGGTCTCGCCAAACTCGTGGACCTGCCAGGCCCGCACCTCTGCAACACCGCGAAGCTGTTCGAGGTTCTCCGGCTGGGTCGCGGCGATCCCTTCGAGTGTCCCATTGGGGCAGAGGACCCCGGGCTGCAGCTGGTAACGATCGGCCAGGCTGTTCCGGGCACGCTTGAGCGC